>NZ_CAAAFS010000309.1:0-2094 GCF_900634755.1 Protofrankia symbiont of Coriaria myrtifolia | reverse complement strand
GGACGGGTAGCTCCCACGGCGGCCCGTCGTCGACGTCGGCGGCCAGTTCGGCGGGGTCGGTGTCGGGCAGGGGTCCCCAGTGGGTGCCGAGGATGTCGGCCTCGGCGGTGATCGCGACCCCTCGAAACGACGTGGTCATGGCGGCCTGGAGGTCGGCGGCGACCTGGGCGGCGCGGTCGGTCGGGACGTGCACGATGACTTCGTCGTGGACGAACAGCCACAGCGCGTCGTGCAGGCCATGGCGGGTGACCAGGGTGTGGACGGCGGTCACGAGGAGGTCGCGGGCGGTGGACTGCACCGCGTAGTTCGCGTTCGCATAGGGCCGTAGCGGGTCGGCGGGGATACGGCGGCCGGAGCCGGTGATGACGGGGTTGTGGTCGGCGAGGCGGGCCGAGTAGGCGGCCACGCCGGGGTAGGCGGCGCGCCAGCGGGTGATGACGTCGGTGGCGACCTGGTGGGTGGCGCCGGTGGCGTTCATGAGGGCGCGGGCGCCGCCGCCGTAGATCGTGCCGAACGTGGCCCGCTTCGCCAGGGTCCGCTGGTCCTTGGTGAACCCGTCGCCGAACAGGAGGCGGGCGGTGGCGTCGTGGATGTCGACGCCGGAGGCGAGGACGTCGGTGAGCGCTGGGTCGCGGGACAGGGCGGCGGTGACCCGTACCTCGACCTGGGAGAAGTCACAGGAGATCAGGACGTGGCCGGGGTCCGCTTGGAAGCAGTGCCGGAGCCGGGGGTCGCCCTTCTTCAAGGTTTGGAGGGCGGGGCCGGTGATGGACATGCGGCCGGTCTTGGCGCGCAGGGTGTTGATTTGGGGGTGGACCCGGCCGGCGGGGTCGGCGGCGGCGAGGAAGCTACGCAGGTTGGCGATCGTGTTCGACGTGGCGGCGACCCGGCCGCGGGCGGTGAGCATCCGCCGGACCTGGTCGGACACGGTGAGGCGGCCGGTGTCGAGGTCGCGGGCCAGGGCGGTGAGGGTGTCGGCGGTGACCTGCAACCGGCCGGTGGCGGTGCGCGGGCCGGGAACGTGCTGGGTGTCGAGCCAGTCGGCGAACCGGGGGCTGGTCGGCGGGCAGCCAAGCTCGGCCTCGATGAGCGCGGCGGCGGCGTGGTGGTCGGCCTCGACCTGGGCGAGGTAGGCGCGGGTGTAGGGCAGGTCGAGGGCGAGGCCGCGGATCGTGATGCCGACCGATTGGGCGGCGAGCCACTGTTCGACGGGCACCAGGTGGGAGAACGGGCCGCACAGGTCGAGCAGGACGGGCAGCAGTCGCCGGACGTAGACGACGTACGCCTCGTCGTCGGCGGGCAGGTGCGCCCATCCCCAGGTCTTCCACCGCTCCCCGGCCCGCTCGCCGGGCGGCGCGAGCGCCCGCATCCGGGCGTACAGCGCTGTCTGCGCGAGCGTGAGGCCGTCGTCGAGGTGGCGGGCGGTCAGCGTCTTGAGGCCGTGGCCGGCGCGTTCGTCCGGGTCGACCAGCTTGGAGATCAGATGGGTGTCCGCGACCCGCTGGCCGAGGCCGATGGCCAGTGCCGACCAGACCGCGAGGGTGTCGAAGCTGGTGTGCGTGACGAACCGGCGGCCTGGGTCGCCCAGCACCGCGGCGATGGCGGCCCGCTGGGCGGGGTCGAGCGGGTCGAGCACCCACGCCACTGTGGCCGTCCCGAGCTGCACGAGCCGGAGGCCGGCGTCGGGGCCGAAGTGGCGCGGGCCGGTGTCGGGTAGGGCGCGGGTCTCCACGTCCAGGCCGAGGATCGGCTCGCCGTCCAGGTCGGCGGCCATCGCGGCGGGGTCGAACTCGCCGGACCCGCCGCGGGGGGCGTGGATGGTCATGTGGTGGCCGTCGTGGGTGCGCTGGTAGGTGGGCATCAGGCCGCCTCCGCCCACTCCACCGGCACCGCTGCCGGGGTGGCGGGTCCGGCCGGGCCGGGGCAGTCGGGGCAGATCCACAGCGGCGGCGGGTCCGCGAGCGCCATGACCGTGCCGTGGACCTCGCACACCAGCGGCGCCGGGGCCGGGAGCATGGCGGCGAGCCAGCCATAGCCATCCCCGGCAAGTCCCGCGTTGGCCGCCGCCGGGTCGGCGGCCTGGTAGGGCAGGGC
>NZ_CAAAFS010000308.1:0-2695 GCF_900634755.1 Protofrankia symbiont of Coriaria myrtifolia | reverse complement strand
GCTGGGAGCTGGGCGCCGCGGGGGCGGTGACGGCCGCGTGCAGCGGCGGGGGCATCTCCCCACCGTCTGCCGCGCCGTCCACCGGTACGGCGTCCGGGTCACCGGGTGGATCGACGGCGGGGCGACGACGTAGCCACCGTCCGCCTTGACGTCCACCCCGGTTCGGCCGGGGAGCCGGCGGGAGAGCACCGGCGGGCCGGGGTGGGCGTAGTACAGATGCCAGCCCCCGCCACCGGAGGCGACCGCCGCCGTGGGGGTCATCAGCGCCGGGTCGAGCCGGCCGCCGTGGCCCGGGTCGATGTCGACGACGACCAGCCCCGCCAGCGCGCCGGTCCGGATCGCGAGCAGACCCCGCGGCGCCGCCGACAGCATCGCGGCGACCCGGTCCAGGTCGAGGGTGGCCGCGTAGAAGCCGTGGCAGGAAAGGCACGCACATGCTTCCGGGTCGTGGTCTCGGCCGGCGTCGCGGCAGCGGGGGCAGTTCGCGACCGGCCGCTTGGTCCGGCCCAGCACGAACACCGGCCAACCCGCCTCGATGTACGACTCGGCGGCGGCCAGCAGCGCCGGAGCCGGGCCGCTCACCGGCGACCGCCCGCGGACGTCGCGGCGGGGACGTGGATCGGCATGAGGTCGGCGTGGAACGAGGCCCGGCCGTCGACGGTGATCCTGATCGGCCCGTTGTAGACGTCCCCGGGCTCGTCCGGGCGGGGCTTGGGGGTGCGGAAGCGCAGCCCCAGCGCTCCGGCGAGCCGCCGGCCGCCATGCACGAGCCGGGAGAAGTCGGCGAGGAACGCCGGGTTGACGTGGATCTGCTCCACCGGGTGCCAGCCGGACATGGACGCCTCAAGCCGGTCGGGCGACGGGAACGAGGCCCCGGCGTCGGTGTCGTCCTGGAACCGCAGCGTCGACCAGTCCGGGAGATCCACGCTGACGACCCGGCCGACCCCCGCCACGCGCGGCGGGACGGTGAGCGCGACCGGGCCGAGATCGTCGCGGCGGCGGGTCAGCGGGCGCAGCGCGCGCACCAGGCGGGTGACGTCGGGAAGGGCCAGCAGAACCGGCCCCACCGCCGGGGATGTCGAGGCCGGGGCGGTCAGTTCGGCGTGGTCGCGGTGGATGCGGTACCGGTCGGTGGCCACGGCGTGCAGCCGGCCGCCGTCGACGTGCAGGCGGACCGCGCACAGGGCCGGAAGGGTCGGGTCGTCGTAGGCGGCGAGCCGCGTGTTGGTCAGGACGTCGAACAGGTCGACGGCACTCACCGACCACACAGCGTCCGGAACGGACGGCGTTACGACAGGGCGGATGGTGCGGCTGATCGTGGCAGTAGACATGGCAGGCGGGAGTCCTTCCGGGTCAGGCCGCGGCGCCGTCCGAGGGCCGCGCGGGGGTGGCGAGGTCGAGCAGGATGGGAGGTCGGGCCGGGCCGGCGGCCAGCACGACGGGCGAGGCCGCCGGCCCGGGGACAGGGATCGGTCAGAACGGCGGCTCGTCGTCGTAGCCGGCCGGGCGGCTCTGCACCGCCTCGACCGGCGCCGGCGTCGACCACGGGTCCTCCGGCGGGGCCGCCGCAGCGGGGCGGGTGGTGTCGGCGGTGCCGCGGGCGGCGCGCACGACCTTCGCGGTCGCCCATCGCAGCGACGGGCCGATCTCCTCGACATCCAGCTCGAAGACGGTCCGCTTCTCGCCCTCGCGGGTCTCAAAGCTGCGCTGCTTGAGCCGGCCGGTCACGATGACCCGGGCACCCTTGGACAGCGACTCCGCGACGTTCTCGGCGGCCTTCCGCCAGATCGAGCAGCGCAGGAACAGCGCCTCGCCGTCGCGCCACTCGTTCGACGCCCGGTCCAACGCCCGCGGCGTCGAGGCGACGGAGAAGCTCGCGACCGCGACGCCGTTCGGCGTGAAGCGCAACTCCGGGTCGCCGGTCAGGTTCCCGATGATCGTGAGGACGGTTTCGCCTGCCATAGCTGGTCAGTCCTTCCAAGCGGGGCGGCCGGTGCGGCTGCGCGCGCACCGTCGGGCGTGCTCGATGTCGGAGGCGTGGATGACGCGAACGCCGGGGCTGAGCTGGTCGGGGTGAATGCGGTGCTCGCGCAGGGCCGCGGCCACGTGCCGGGTGCTCCACCCGGCGTAGGTGTCCGGATCGCGGGCGACCAGCGCCGGCAGGAGGTCTCCGACCCGGAGGTAGGCGGCGCCGTCGAGGGCGGCGGCGATGTCCGCGAGCACGTCGACGCTCGCCGTTGGGGGTGGGAGTTCGGCGTCAACGTCGACGCAGTACGCACCGATCTGAAACGGCGACGCGAAGGGATCGGTGACGTCGAGGACGTGCAGCCGGGTCCGCAGCGCGGCCAGCGCGACGGCGAGCGGCTCCCGGTCAACGGTGTCGAGGTCGGCGGCGGCGCTCATCGGTCGGCCTCGGCCTTGGCCTGGCAGGTGGCGCACAGCGCGTTCGGCGCGTCGGCCTGCCGGCCGCAGCCGATCAGGCACTCGCCGTGGTTGAACAGCCGGTCGAGCGGGCTGCCGGGGCGGACGGTGCCGACGGCGGTGACGGTGACGTCGGGGGCGGCGGTGGGCTTGTTGCGGGGCATGTCATGCGCTCCTGTCCGGGAGTTGGGGCGAGCGGCGGTGAGGTCAGAGGGCGGCGATGAACTCGCCCAGGCCGGCGGTGATCTGGCTGAGGACGTGGCCGAGGACGGCC
>NZ_CAAAFS010000307.1:0-2163 GCF_900634755.1 Protofrankia symbiont of Coriaria myrtifolia | reverse complement strand
GTGGTGTGGGGCTCACTCACTCGTCGATGTCGGCGGTGGACCGCCGGGCGATGTGTTCACGGACGGTGACGGGGTCGAGGGGGTGGCGGTTGCCGGTGGACGGCACCTTGATGCCCTCGGCGGTGAGCAGTTCGCGGAGCTGGGTGCCGGTCAGGGTGCGGTAGGGCTCCCAGTCCGGGGCGAGCTTGCGGAGCTGGGCGGGGATGTCGGCGGTCTTCACCGGGTCGGTGCCGAGGACGGCGTCGAGGTCGTCGAGCAGGTCACGCGATTCGGTCGGGATGTCGGCGCGGGGCCGGTCGGTGCCGGGCACCGGCCGCCCGGTGCGGGCGATCGCGTCGAGCGACCGGCGGATCAGCGGGCCGACCTGGTCATTGCCCTTGGAGACGGACAGGAAGTGGCCGTTCGCGATCTGGGAGCGCTCACCGGTGAAGCCCTTGACCACGGCGACACCGCGGTCGAGGCCGGGGACCAGGTCGGTGGCGCGGTGCCCGGCGCGGTAGGCGCCCTGACCAAGCAGGGCATCGTTGGCGACGTGGTCACCGACGGCGTAGGCGATGCCGTTGGAGCAGTTGCGGGTGACGTCGCGCGGGATCGAGTCCCTCGTCGGCGCCTGCGTCGAGACGATCAGGTGGATACCGCGCTTGCGACCCAACCTGACGATCTCGACCAGGAGGTGGGCGATCTCCTTGCCGTAGGTCTCGTGGTTGATCGCGACGTGGGCCTCTTCGAGCAGGCAGACGACCGGGTGCAGGCCGATGCCCTTCGAGGCGAGGGCGCGGGTGACGGAGGGCTCCTCGTAGGTGCCGAGGAGCTTGCCGCGGGCCTGGACCTCGGCGTGCAGCTCGCGGAGGTCTTCGGCGATCTGGGCGAAGTGCTCGGGGTCGGTGCCCATGACGAACCGGGAGCAACGGCGCCGGAAGCCGTCGAAGTCGAAGTTGTTGTCCGGTATCCAGATCCGCAGTTCGGCGGTCGGGTCGAGCGCGGCGCCGAGCATGATGGTCCGGGCTCCGGCGGACTTCCCGTGGCCGGGCATCCCGCCGACGATCGTGTTGCACTCCATGATCGGCGCGACAAGCGGGTCGCCGCGCAGCGTCTTGCCGAACGGCACGCCCTTGAACACGTCGGTCAGGCCGTCGTCGAGCAGCGGGTAGGGCCCGGCACCCTCGGCGAGGGCGCCTTTGTCGGCGATCCAGAGGTCGAGGATGCCTGCCTCGTCGCCGGTCTTGATCCAAACCTCTTTCGACAGGCGGTGGAGGCCGGCGGCGAGGTCGGGGCGGCGCTTGGCGACCTTCTCGGCCGACAGCGCGCCGGGCAGGCGGATCACGGCGTGGGTGCCGCGGCCGTCCTTGCGGGCGGTGGTCAGGTACTGCAACGGGGCGCCGGTCTTGAGGTAGTCGGTGATCGGCGGGAGCCGCAGCGCCTTGAGCGCCTGAGTGATTGTGTTCTCGTCGATCTCCATGTCGATGTCGGCCTCGGCCGCCGTCGCCAGCCACCGCGGCGCGTTGCCCTCGGCCCGGCCGGCGCGCCAGGTCAGCGCGAGCCAGCCCGGAACGGCAAGCCACGTGCCGACTCGCAGCGTGACGACGGCGGCGGTGAGGCCGACGTGGGCGAGTGTCGCCCAGAAGTCCCAGTAGCCCGACCAGGTCCAGCCAGCGGGGTGGGTGAGGCCGACGGCGATCCCCCCGGCGCCGATCACGACGCCGGCCAGGCCGAGGCCGGACCCGGTCGAGACGGCCAGCGAGCCGATCAGGACGGGCATGCCGCGTAGCCGGTCGTGGCGGGCGGTCTTCGCCTCCCGCAGCCGATCTACCCATTCGGCCAGCGCCGCCTTGTCCCCGGCCGCGCGGGCGGCGCGGATCTGCTCCCGGATCGCCCCGTACGTCGCGGCGTCCGCCATCCGGCGAGCGAAGCTGAGGTGACCCCGCCAGATCCGGTACAGCGTCCGGACCGCGGCCCGCCCGGCCACGGCGCCGGGCGCGTCGGCCGGGTCGGCGCTGTCGGTCTTGGGGTAGCCCAGGACGACGATCCGGCCTTCCTGGCCGCCGGACAGCCAGCGGCCGATCACCCGGCCGGTCAGGGCGCGGCGGTCGAGGACGTCGCCGGTCAGCGCGACCGGGGCCGCGGTCGGGGTCGTCGGGGTGGTGGTGTCGGGGGTCCAGGGGC
>NZ_CAAAFS010000306.1:0-6001 GCF_900634755.1 Protofrankia symbiont of Coriaria myrtifolia | reverse complement strand
CGGCGGCCGGCCGGGGTGTCGACGTCGACCGGACGGCCGCCGTTGGGGGTGGGGTCGGTCATCGCTGGGCCTCCTGTCCAAGGTCAGCGGGCGGGGTGAGCACGATCAGGGAGGCGGCGAGCGGGGGGATGCCGACCGCGCCGGTGACGGCGGCCTCGATCCGCTCGGCGCCGTCGACGACGACGCAGACCGCGAGGCCGACGATCCGCAGCGCCAGGACGGGGATCGCGACGACGACCACGACGAACGCGAGCAGTACCGGCAGCGAGCGCAGGTCATCGCGGATCGAGGTCACGACGCCACCGCCGTCCGGTCGTCGTCGGTGTGGAGTTCGGACAGGTAGCGGCGCACGGTCGGCGGGGTCAGGCCGACCTGGGCGGCGAGGTCGGCGGCAAGCTGCCGCTGGGACCGCGGGTCGTCGGCCGGGATCGCCGCGTACGCCTTGGCGACCTCGTGCCGGCCACTGCCGCGCGGCGGGCGGGCCGGAGTCCGGCGGCGGGTGGTGGCCGGGCGGCGGGTGGCTACTTTCTCCGGCGTAGTAGCCGGCGCGTCGCTCTCGGCCGCGTTCGACGGCTCCACCGGAGTGGCCGTGGGAGTAGCCACCGGCGGGATGTCGACCGGGACCGGTGCCGTGCGGGTGCGGGTGAGGGAGGTGGCGAAGTTCTGCCGGTAGCGGGGTGCGGCCTCGGCCAGCAGGATGAGCACGATCGGGGGGATCGAGTGCGCGACGATCGCCCCGGCGTCCGCGGAGGCGGCGGCGTCCCAGACGTTGAGGGTCCAGGTCGCCGCGCCGCAGAACCAGCGCAGCAGCACGCCCCAGCCCGGTAGCGGTTCGCCGCAGCGCGAGAGCATCGCGTCGCCGCTGATGCCGGCGAACAGGGCCACGTCGACGATCGGCGCGAGTAGCCACGCCTGCGGGTCGGCGGTGCCGTGGTGGGTGGCCATGCCGTGGACGTTGGACAGCGAGTACAGCCCGACGGCGATGGCGACCATCCACAGCGCGGAGTCGACCGCGCGAGCGGTCCGCGCGACCTGGCGCGGGTCCGGCGACGTCGGGTCGGCGACCTGGCTCATGCCGCACCCGCCAGCGTCGTCGGGACGGGGGCCGGGGGGATCGGGCGGTAGGTGGCGGTGTCCGGGTCGAAGGTGAACCCGGCGGTGACCTTGTCGAGGTGGCGGTGGGCGGCGGCGAGGCGGCCGGTGGCGAGCGGGTTGTGGGTGCCGGCGGCGATCGCGGCCTCAGCGTCGATGACCTCGATCTCGGCGTCGATGACGGGCATCTCGGCGTCGATCGCGGCCAGGTCTGCGGCGGTCGGCTCCCGGCCGTCATGGTCACCGGCCGTCTCGGTGGTCGCCGTGGCGGTGTCGGGGGTGGCGACGGCGGCCAAGGCCAGGCCCTTGCGCACCGTCGCCCGGTAGAGGCACGGGCCTTCCAACCACACACGGGCGTAGTCGGCCCGGTAAGCGCCCGCCACCGCCCACTTGGCGAAGTGCGCGCGGGCCCACGCCAGTTCCTCGGCGGTCGGCGGCTCCTCGTCGTCCGGGTCGCCAGCGGCGGCGAAGTCGTCGGCGGGCCACGGGTAGGCGGCCTCGTCCGCCAGGCCGTCGTGGTCGTCAGCCGGGTCGAAGTCGTGCTCGTCGCCCCTGTCGGTCACCGACGGGACGGGCCCGTAGGGCTCACGCTCGGCCGACACCGGAGCGGCGGGGGCGTCGGCGTACAGGTAGCCGAACAGCGCCATCTGGAGTTCCAGGAAGTCGGCGCCGGAGGTGCTCTCCGGGTAGCCGTGCTCGGTCAGGACCCGTCGGACGTCGAGGGTCAGGCCGAAGGTGAACCGCGGGTCGTCGTCCGGCCGGGGCAGCGGGTACACCCGAGGACTCACGATCTCCGGGTCGCCACCCGTCGAGCCGGCCCGGAAACCCGGGCTGATCGTCACCTTCACGGACTGGGTCATTCGCGCTCCCTTCGTAGGCGCTGCGATACAGGTAAGACCTGTATCGCATCCATGTCAAGCCCTCTGGCGGCCGGTGTCCCTCGGCGCTGGTGAGTGGGGGTGCACCAAAAAGCTTGCCGGCGATCCGGAGGACGATCGACACCGTCACTGGACGACCTGCGACCGGCTGGCTACCGTCGCAAGTCGTCCCAAGTCGTCCAGGGACGACCGGACGTCCCTAAAGTCGTCCAGTGACGACCGGACATCCCTAATCGGTCGAAGGGGGCTGAGCGTGCCCAACGAACGCCTCAGGGGCGTGATCGTGGATCGCGGCTTGTCGCTAGAGGACGTCGCGACGCGGCTTGGAGTCGCCTCGAAGACCGTCGAGCGCTGGATCACCGAATCCGACCGCAGGCCCTACCGACGATTTCAGTACCAGGTGGCCTCGCTGTTGAACTGCGAGGTCTCGTATCTCTGGCCTGACGAGCGAACCTCGGCCGAAGTGGCCGCAGCGTCGAGCGCGGAGCTAATCAAGCTTTATCCGCATCGCTCGGTGGCCCCGAACAGCCTGTGGCCTCAACTGTACTCAGGAGCACGAAGGAGTTTCGATGTCCTTGCCTACTCCGGATTCTGGCTCACAGAGGACGCAGCATTCCTGAGGGTAGTTAAGGAGAAGTCCACCGAGGGGCTACATATCCGCTTCATGCTTGGCGAGCCGGAAAGTGTAGCCGTGGCACTTAGAGGCACCGACGAGGGGATCGGGGTGGCAATGGGTTCAAAAATTCGTAACGCCCTTGTGAACTACGCCCCGTTGTTTCGACTCCCCGGCGTCGAGTTCCGATTGCACTCGACAACCCTTTACAACTCGATCTACCGGGCCGATGATCAGATGCTCGTAAACGGGCACATCTACGGCGTAGGGGCCTACTTGGCGCCCGTCATGCACCTCCAGCGCATCCCTGGAGGCGAACTATTCGATACTTATGCCGACAGTATCGAGCGCGTCTGGGAGCGCGGGCGTCCCATCACATCACCTACAGATTTCCCGGAAGGATGACCCGTGGGCCGCATCGACTACTTCCATGACCCGAACGCCCCTAAGGCGAACTCCGTCGTTCCATCCGTTACGGCAGTGGTTCGCAACCCGGATGGGCAGCTTCTACTCATCCACAAGACCGACAACGATCTATGGGCTCTACCTGGCGGCGGACACGAGATCGGAGAAAGCATCTCTGACACTGTGGCTCGCGAGGTCTGGGAGGAGACCGGGATCACGGTAGAAATCGACGGGGTAAGCGGCCTCTACACCGATCCGGGGCACGTCATGCGGTATGACGACGGCGAGGTTCGCCAGCAGTTCTCGATCTGCTTCAGGGCCCACCCCACGGGGGGAGGCCTGCGGACAAGCAGTGAGTCCAAGGAGGTCAGGTGGGTTGACCCGTCAGACCTCGATCGACTGGAGATCCACCCGTCAATGCGCCTGCGCATCGCCCACGGCCTCGACACCACCCGTACGGAACCCTACATCGGTTGACGCTCGTTCACTGCTAGCCGCTTCTCGACCCGTTCAACGGCCGCGCGAAGTTCAGGAGCCGCGCGGCTTATGAAGCGTGTGACGATGGAGTCCGGCCCATAGCGCCGTTGAATCTCTGCCAAACGCTCACCCACCGAGGTCTCCGCGCCGTCCGGCGTTGTCGTCATGTCGCAAAAAATCATTGCGTCAACCAGTCGCGAATTCTCCTCCGAGAACTCGCTTTCGAGCGCGGGCTTCAGTCCCCGTTCCTCTGCCTCCAGAACGGCGCAGGAATGGTATGCAACAAGGCGGATAACTTTCTCAGGCACTCCGCCGCGCGCACGAAGGAAACGTGCCCCATCGAGCGGATGAAAGCCAATGATGGCGATCGATGGAGAATACCCGACATCATGGAGGATAGCGGCAGATTCTAGCAGATCTCCGTCTGGGCCGAGGATCGGAAGCAACCGCTTCGCCTGTCGAGCGACTCCCATCGAGTGACGCCATCGCCGGGGTAGTGGGCCAGAGAGCATCTCCTCCGCGAGGGCATAGGAGCGCGCCTTCAGGTCGAATTCTGACATGCTATGGCCTCTCGTCGCGGGTCGGCAGGGCCACCACCTGGCGACCCTTGCCCGGAAGGGTTACCAACAGACCGGTTCCTTCGAGCCGCGATAGGGCATCCCGGACCATAGGACGCGAGACACGATACTTATCGCATAGATATCGCTCCGAGGGGAAACTATCCCCGACTGACTTCCCTTCGAATTCAGCTAGCATCAGTTCGACCAGTGGACGCTGTTCGGCAGGCCCTCCGACCCGCCAGCCAACTCCCGGGACTGAGCCGATAACGCCGCGCTCGGCGAGCGCCTTCAGGGCTCGCCTGATGGTGGTTCGCGACACGCCGAACTCCGCGCCTAGCGCGGCCTCCGACGGCAGGTCGCCCGTGATCTGCCGGGTCTCGATCCGTTGGCTCAGACTCTCAGCTACCCGCGTGAACGTCCCCCGCGGGCTCGCCGCCGGATGTACCGATGTCACCTGACCTCCTCCCCCGTCCTGAAGCGAACCGGGCTCCCGCCGTGTGCTCAAGGCTAGGGCTTGGCGCAGGCGATGTCTGGCCCCATGCCGGGGCCGGTGGATCGACCGGTCGGGACCCGCCCTCCCACGGAGGCAGATCCAGGTCTGTCAACAGCGTCAACACCTGTCAACGAACCTTGTTGACAGCCCTGGAACCATGCTGACCAGCACAAACAGATCGCAGAGCCCCCGATTGTCAACGTGTCAACGCTTACTGGCGGTGTCGTAGGGGAGATGCCCCCGCGCTGCTCGCGCCGTCACTGTCTCGGCGGCGCCCCGGCCCCTCAGCCCGCCCGGCCGGAGGCCCCTCGGAACCTCCGGACCGCCGCTCGACCGATGGCGACGACTTGGCGGCGGGGCATCTCTCACCGTCCCGGAACGCCCCCTCGATGCGAACCGCCGGTAGGTCGGGATGCCGTCTCTTGACGGACGGCCCCGAACTGGCCCCGAAGTTCCTACTCGCGATCTCATGAGGCGGCTGAAACTGCTGGTCAGCGTGTCGAGGCGACCAGGCGGGACCGCGCCCTCTCAAGGCGGTAGCGCCGGTTCGAATCCGGTCGGGGCTACATCGGAATAGGGATGGCAAAGGCCGTCGAGCTGAGTGATCATGGTCGGCGGCCTTTGTTCCGCGTCCGATCCGTTGTGCCGCTCGTGCGGCGGCCGGCTGGCCCTTGGCGACCGGCCGCGCCAGATACCTCGCCAGGTTCTGGCGTTGACCTCTGGTGGAGCCCATCCGTGCGCGGTTACGCTGATCTCCGACAGCGCGATCTCGCGATGACGCCGCACCGGAGGCAACCTCCGCGAGGCGTTCCCACGAGGCAGCGTCACGATGTGTGCGGCCAGGCAGGGAGGTGAGCGGGTGCTGTTCGACGAGGTGCTTGCCGAACCCGGTTTCACGCGGGACGACCTGTTGATCTGACAGGTCGTCATCGACATCAGGTCGGTTGCTGTGAGCGAAGCGATGTCCGTGGCGCTGTGAGACGGCTCTGCCGGGCCGCCGTGCCAGCCGAGCCGGCACGGCACCACCCGATCGGGCTATCGGACCACCGGGGCTATCGGACTACCGCGAGACGGGGGAGGGAGGCGGGATGACGGGCCATCGCGCACTCCCGGCAGCCGCAGGAGCTCGGGCCGCCGCGGCCGTGGACGGTCTCACCCGTCCGGCGGCCGGTAGTGATCAGACGCAGCCGGGGGACGGTGCCCTCGGCCGGCTCCTTCGTGGCCACCGCCTGCGTCGTCGCGGCGAGCGAGGGCAGCGGAGTGAGTGGGGTGAGCGGGGATGTCGGGCCGGCGCAGGTCGGGTCCATGGCGGCTGCGGCGCAGGTCGGGCTGGCAGCGGTCAGGGTCACGGGGAGCACAGGGTCCTCCTCCTACGGCGGCCCTTCCGAAGGCCACCTTGCAGCCCACAGGTTGTCGAAGTGGGCACACATCGCGCCATGCCCCTTTTGAACCTGTTGCGGACTGGTGAAGATGGTCTAGTAGA
>NZ_CAAAFS010000305.1:3159-15523 GCF_900634755.1 Protofrankia symbiont of Coriaria myrtifolia | reverse complement strand
GTCTACTAGTCCCAGGTAGGCATGCTTGGCATGGCACACCATCCTTGACGGCCATGGTGCGTCCGATGGTGATCGGTGCAGGATAGCCCGGATGTCCTCCGCGGCCCCTGTACCTGACCGGGCGCGGCGTCGCCACGGTGGTGCGCGCGCCGGCCGGGTTCGTCGTGTCGATTTGTCGGATTCCGGCAGCCGGTCCGCGGCGGTGGATCCCGCGAGCGTCACCAGCAAGATCGGCGAGGAGCTGCTGGAGTGGATGCCGCACGGGCGCGGCCTGCCCACCGAGGACTGGGTCGCCCGGCACCGGCTGCTGGTCTGGGTCCTGGCCGTCCACCTGCCCGCGATCGTCGTCTACGCCTGGTGCCAGGATTTCCGGATCTGGCAGGGTCTGGCCTCGACCGCCCCGTCCGCGGTGCTGCTGGGCGCGGCCGTCATGCCGGGTGTGCGCCGGCTGCGGGCGCTGGCCACCAGCCTCGGGCTGCTGTGCAGCTCGGTGGTGTTCGTCCACCTCTCGCACGGGCAGACCGAGGTGTACTTCCACTTCTTCGTGGTCGTGGCCCTTATCGCCCTGTACGAGGACTGGACGGTCTACCTGCTGGCGATCGCGTTCGTGTTCGTGGCGAACGGCGTGGTGGGCGACCAGATCGTCATGGCCGAGCGCACCGGGTCGTCCTGGGTGTTCGCCGCGGTCAGCGCGGCGTTCATCTGCGCGCTGGCGGCCGCGCAGATGATCTTCTGGCACTTCAACGAGCAGGCGCGGCGGCGGGCCGAGCACTTCCGGGCGCAGCTCTACGAGGGACAGCAGAGCCTGATGGCCCGCCTGGAGGAGACCGACCGGATCCGCAGTGACCTGGTCGCCACCGTCTCCCACGAGTTCCGCACGCCGCTGACCGGCATCCGTGGGACCCTGCTCACCATCAAGCGCCGGCGGGACAGGATGTCCCCGGCGCAGCTCGACGACATGCTCGACTCGGCGGTCAGCTACTCCGACCGGCTGTCCCGGCTGCTGGAGAACATGCTCACCGCGGCGACGGCCACCGGCACCGAGGAGAACAGCGTCGCGGATCTCCCCGAGGTCGTCAACGAGGTCCTCGCGACCCTGTCCTACACGCCGACGACGGCCGCCAACGTCACCGTCGACGTCCCGCCCAACCTGCCCGTGCGGATGGCCCGGCAGGCGTTGCACCAGGTCGTCGCGAACCTCGTCGACAACGCGCTGGTGCACTCCTGGCCGGGAGCGCCGGTACGGCTGATCGCCGGACGGGTGGGCGACGAGGTGATCCTGCGGGTGCGCAATCCCGGCCCCGACCTCGACCCGGCCACGATCCGCCAGCTCTTCGAGCCGTTCACCCAGCGGGACGGGACGGCCACCCGGGAGACCGACGGCGCGGGCATGGGCCTGTACGTCGTGCGGCGCCTGGTCGAGGTCCACGGCGGGCGGCTGCGGATGGCCTCCGAGGACGGGGAGATCATCGTCGAGGTCGACATGTGGGCGGCGGTGCCTCGCCAGGGCGCGGTCGACCCGCGGCCTTCGGCGGGAGTCCGGGCGGCTTTCGACCGGTCCGCGGTGGGCGCTCGCGTCCCGCAACGGCCCACGCTGCCGCTGGCCCGCGAGTTCGGCCGCCACACCCGGCAGGGCCTGCGCCCGGGGGAGAACGGCCGGCCAGGCCTGCGTTCCGGTGAGGATGCCCGCCTCGACCTGTGGTCCGGTGAGAACGTCCGGCCGGGGCTGCGGTCGGGCGAGGACCCCGAGCCGGGCCTGCGGTCGTCGTCGGGGGACGATGCTCGGTCGGGCCCGCGCGCGGGCGAGGAGACCCGCTCCCGGGCCGCCGAGGAGTCCCGGTCAGGTCTGCGGGCCGCTCCGCCGCTGTGGTCGAACCGGCCGCGCCCGATCGACCGTTCCGGCTGACCGACGGCCGTTACGGCTGGCCGGTGTGACGGCCAGCCTGGGTGATCAGCAGTTGTTCGCCTGCAGCTTCAGGCTCACCGGCTTGCTTCTGCCGTAGCTGGTCCCCGGCGCGACCGACTGGGTGACGACGGCCCCGATCTGTTTCGAGTTCAGGCACTCGTACACGTAGGGGATGTTGGTGAAGCCGACCTTCTTGAGGGTCGCCGCGGCGTCGTCCAGCGTCATCCCGACGACGTTCGGCACGTTCGAGCAGTCGTTGGCCTGCAGGTACAGGCGTACCGCGGACGTTGTCGCGACCCGCGTGCCGGCCATCGGGTCCTGGCGCACCACATTGCCGACGTCGAGGGAACGGTAGCAGTCGTACACGTAGGGGATGTCGCTGAAGCCGGCCCGGCGCAGGATCGTGGAGGCGCGGCTGAGCAGCGTGCCGCGGACGTCCGGTACCACTGCCTGGGAATCCGGCGACGATGTCGGGGGCGGCGCGGAGCTCGAGGCAGCAGGCGGCTCGCCGCCAGTGCTGGTCGGCTCGCCGTCCGGTCCGGGGCCGGCCGGCGCCGTGGCGTCCGTGGGAGGCGGCGCGGCCGTCGGCACGGAAGCGACGGACACAACTGGTGACGGTCTGGTGGCGGCCGGACCGGCCGCAGCCGCGGTGTTCGGTACCGCTGCCGGGGCGGTGACCGGGGATGTCGTGCGGCCGCCCCGGTCACCGTCACCGCGACCGAGGCCGGCGGCCAGAGCCCACGACCCGGCGCCTACGAGCACGGCAGCCGCGACACCGGCCGCGACCAGGACACCGGCGCGGGCGGACCGCGTCCGCGGGTGTTCCCCCACCGGCGGCGACGACTGTGCGGCCAGCTGTGCCGCTGCCGACTGCCCCGGTGGTGGCTGCCCGACCGATGGCCGTGCCGCCGGTGGGACGGCCGGCCCGGCGACGGCGGTCCGGGTGTACTCCGACTCGTCCTTGTCCTCGTGCTCTTGGCCCGCCACGTACGCGGGGGATGCCGCCGTCGGTGAGAGCAGGGTCGCCGGGTCGTCGTCCTCGTCGGGCGGTTGCCGCGAGGCGACCACGACTGTCGCGTCGGGATCCGCCGGGGTCCCGCCGTCCGGCGGCCCAGCCGCCTCGAAGGCGTGGCCGTGCCGCTTCTTCCCGTCGGCCAGCGCGGCCCGCAGCTCCAGGCGGGCCGTCTCCGCCGTGGCGGGCCGCTCCGAGGGGTGTTTGGCCAGCAGGTGACACACGGCGTCCCACAGCGGTCCGTCGATCCCGTCGATCGGCGGTGGCGCCTCGAAGGCATGTGCCCGGATCATGGCGATCGGGTTCGGCGCGACGAACGGGGGCCGGCCTGCCAGCAGCTCGTAGAGGACGACACCAACCCCGTAGATGTCGGCGGCGGGGCTCGCCCGGGTGTGCTCGGCGAGTTCCGGCGCCATGTACATCGGCGTGCCGATCGCGACGCTAAGCCTGGTCATGGACGGGCTCTGGGTCAGCCGGGCGATGCCGAAGTCGGTCAGCATGGCCCGGGCCGGCCCGCCGCCGCTGGTGTCGACGAGAATGTTCGCCGGCTTGACGTCCCGGTGGACGACGCCGGTGGTGTGGACGACGGCCAGGGCCGAGAGCACCTGCCCGACGAGCCGGACCGCTTCGGCGGGCAGGAGCCGGCCGTGCGCGCGCAGGTAGCCGCGCAGGTCCGTCCCGTCCACGAGGTCCATCACGATCGCGAGGGTGCTGCCCTCGGCGACGATGTCGCGGACCTTCACCAGGTGCGGGTCGTCGAAGGCCAGCAGGACCCGGCGCTCGCGCAGGAAGCGGTCGACGATCTCCGGGTCGTCGGACACCTCGGGTCGCAGGATCTTGACCGCTACCAGCCCGTGGTCGCCGGTGCCGTCGTCGACCCGTTCGCCCCGCCAGACCTCGCCGCTGGCACCCCTCCCGAGCGGCTGGTGCAGGACGTAGCGGGAACCCAGCCTGCGCATCGCCGGTGCTCCCCCCTGTGCACGCATCAGCCGTGGTACATCCGGCCGGGATGCCCGGTCGGGACACCCGGCCAGACACCGTGGTACAGGCCCGGTGACCAGGACCTTATGACGGAAACGCCACTAGCGGGCAGGAGATGCTCGCGCAGTCCGTCGATCATTGCGGAAAGTGTGAGGATCATGGCGGTATGGTGTCGCGGCGCTGTACCGGTGGCCGCCTCCGTTTTTGTACCCGAGCAAAAAGGTACTCTGCGCCACCAGCTCTGTGACAGAAGGAAACACGTGACCGCAGGTGACACGGACGGGCGTGGGCATGCTCGGCGGTGAACGCGAACACGCCCAGATGAGCCCGCGGGACCGGCTCGCGCTCGAGGCGCTCGGGATGGTCCGACACTACGGGCAGGGCGACGTCCTGTTGCGGGAGGGCGACCGGGCCGACCTGGTGATGATCGTGCGGACCGGGCGCGTGAAGGTCGTGACCGTCGCCGAGAGCGGGTACGAGACCCTGCTCGCCCACCGCGGCCCCGGTGATCTCATCGGTGAGATGGCGGTCATCGACGGCGGGACCCGGTCGGCGTCGGTCGTGGCGGTGGAGTCCGCGCAGGTGGTCGTCGTGTCCGCCGAGGCGTTCCGGACGTTCGTGGCCACCCATCCCCAGGTCGTACGGGCCCTGGTCAGCTCGATCACCCGGCGGCTGCGGGAATCCGACCGGCGCCGGTCGGAACTGGGCGCGTACCCGACCGGCATCCGCCTCGCCCGGCACCTGCTCGAGCTCGCGCACCGGCACGGGGACAGGCATCCGGACGGCAGTATCGCGATCACACTGCGCGTGACACAGCGTGACCTTGCTGCCGCCATCGGATCGTCCCGGGAGTCCGTTGGCCGGGACCTGCGGACCTTCCGGTCGGACGGGCTGATCGCGAACAGGGGACGGACGCTCGTCGTCCTGAACGTTGCCGCGCTGCGAGCGTTCGCTTATGGCGAAAGCACGGGCCGTCAAATGTGACGAATGACGTCGTCGGGTCCACCTGCCGCCCACTACGACAGGTATGGGCGGGAACGCCTTCGTCCGAGGTGCTCACGAGCTGCCCACGAGGCGTGGACGTTCTCACCCCCGGTGACCCGACGAGGCCGGGTCACGCCGGCCGCGCCAGGTTGGGCGGAGCCAGCCCGCGGCGGGTACAGGGGGTCCGCCGCGGGTACTGGAAGGCCGCAAGCCGCTACCCCGCCTCGACGAGCGGGCCCAGGGCCACCGGTGGGACCGGCCGCTCAGCCGCTCAGCCGCTCAGCCGCGGCGGCGACGGCGGCCCCGTGACGCTGGCCGGGGGAGCGGGTGAGTCGTTCGACCGGGCCGGACAGGGACAGCGCCGCGACGACCCGACCGGTGGCGTCGCGTACCGGGGCCGACACCGACGCGAGCCCGGCCTCCCGCTCGCCGACGCTCTCGGCCCAGCCTCGCCGCCGCACCCGTTCCAGGGTGGACGCCCCGAAGACCGCGCCCGCCGGCGGTTCCGCCGCCCCCGCCGGCGCGCCCTCGGCCCTGCCCACGGTCCCGGTCGTGGGCAGGGCGCGGGCGTCCCGGCCCGGGAACGGGTCCGCGCCGAAGGCGAGCAGGACCTGCGCGCCGGAGCCGGCGGTCATCGGCAGCATGGTCCCGACCGGGACGGTGTCGCGCAGGCCGCTGGCCCGCTCGGCGGCGGCCACGCACACCCGCACGTCCCCGCGCCGTACGTAGAGCTGGGTGCTCTCCCCGGTGGTGTCCCGCAGGTGCGCGAGTACCGGCGCGGCGGCGGCCAGCAGGGCCCACGGCAGCGGTGCCGCGCCGCCGGCGGCCAGCCGCGGGCCGGGCACGAACCGGCCGCTGGGGTCGCGTCCGACCAGCCGGTGCACCTCGAGGGCGACGGCCAGGCGGTGGGCGGTCGCCCGGGTCAGCCCGGTACGGGCGACCAGGTCGCCCAGGGAGGCGGGGGAGGTCTCCACCGCGGTCAGCACAAGGGCCGCCTTGTCCAGCACACCGACTCCGCTAAGCTGTTCCACACATTGATACTGCCATCCCAAATAATGAGATGCACGGGGGCGTACGAAGTTTCGGATGGCCCGGGTCAGTGATCCGCACCGCATGTTCGTCACCCCGCCCGGCGCTGCCGGACGGGCCCGAGAAAGCCACCTGAAGGAGTGGGCCATGGGGCGCACACTCGCGAGGAAGGTCTGGGACGCCCACGTCGTCCGGCGTGCCGACAACGAACCCGACCTGCTCTACATCGACCTGCATCTCGTCCACGAGGTGACCAGCCCGCAGGCGTTCGAGGCGCTGCGGCTGGCCGGCCGGCCCGTCCGCCGCCCGGATCTGACCATCGCCACCGAGGACCACAACGTCCCGACCGCCGACACGTTGCTGCCGATCGCCGACCCGGTCTCAGCCGCCCAGGTCGAGGCCCTGCGCAAGAACTGCGCCGACTTCGGCGTCCGGCTGCACCCCATGAACGACCCCGGCCAGGGCATCGTCCACGTCGTGGGCCCGCAGCTGGGCCTGACCCAGCCGGGCATGACGATCGTCTGCGGTGACAGTCACACCTCCACCCACGGCGCGTTCGGCGCGCTCGCCTTCGGCATCGGCACCAGTCAGGTCGAGCATGTGCTGGCCACCCAGACGCTGCCGCAGCGCCCGCCGAAGACCATGGCCGTCACCGTGGACGGGGCGCTGCCGGCCGGCGTGACCGCCAAGGACCTGATTCTCGCGATCATCGCCCGGATCGGTACCGGCGGTGGCCAGGGCCACGTGATCGAATACCGGGGTGAGGCCATCCGGGCGCTGTCCATGGAAGGCCGCATGACGGTCTGCAACATGTCCATCGAGGCGGGCGCCCGCGCCGGCATGATCGTTCCGGACGAGGTGACCTTTGCCCACCTGCGGGGGCGCCCGCACGCCCCGGCCGGGGCCGCCTGGGACGAGGCGGTGGCCTACTGGCGCACCCTCGCCACCGACGACGACGCCACCTTCGACCGCGAGGTCGTCATCGACGCCGCCGAACTCAGCCCGTTCGTCACCTGGGGTACCAACCCGGGGCAGGGCGCGCCGCTGGCCGCCCGGGTCCCCGACCCGGCCGACTACGCCGATCCCGCACTGCGGGCCTCGGTCGAGCGGGCCCTGGCCTACATGGCGCTCACCCCGGGCACGCCGCTGCGTGACGTCGCCGTGGACACGGTGTTCATCGGCTCCTGCACCAACGGGCGCATCGAGGACCTGCGGGCCGCCGCCGAGGTCCTGCGCGGGCGGCGGGTCGCCGACGGGGTGCGCGTACTGGTCGTCCCGGGTTCGATGGTGGTGAAGGCCGATGCCGAGGCGGAAGGGCTCGACGAGGTCTTCCGCGCCGCCGGGGCGCAGTGGCGCAGCGCGGGCTGCTCGATGTGCCTCGGGATGAACCCGGACACCCTGCGCCCGGGGGAGCGCAGCGCGTCCACGTCCAACCGCAACTTCGAGGGACGCCAGGGGCCCGGCGGCCGCACCCACCTGGTGTCGCCGGCCGTCGCCGCGGCCACCGCCGTCACCGGGCGGCTGACCGCCCCGGCGGACCTCTGACCCCGCGGCCGGCCATCCTGGCCGGTCCTCGTGACCGGCAGCCCGGCCGGCCCCCGCGACACCTCACACCGACGAAGGGAGCGCACTCGCGATGGAGGCGTTCACCACCCACACCGGCCGGGCGGTGCCGCTGCGGCGCAGCGACGTCGACACCGACCAGATCATCCCCAGCGAGTGGCTGAAGCGGATCGAACGCACCGGCTTCGGTGCCGGGCTGTTCTCCGAGTGGCGGGCCGACCCCGCGTTCGTGCTGAACAACCCCGTCCACGCCGGTGCCACGATCCTGCTCGCCGGCCCGGACTTCGGTACCGGCTCGTCCCGTGAGCACGCTGTGTGGGCGCTGCAGGACTATGGGTTCAAGGCGGTGATCTCCGCCAGGTTTGCCGACATCTTCCGTGGTAACGCTCTCGGTAACGGGCTGTTGGCCGTCGCCCTGCCCGCCGCGACGGTCGAGGCGCTGACCAGCCAGGTCGAGGCCGACCCCAACATCGAGATCACCGTCGATCTGGGCGCTCGCGAGGTGCGCGCGCCCGGGCTCGTCGCGGCCTTCGACATCGACGACTTCACCCGCTGGCGGCTGCTGGAGGGCCTCGACGATGTGGGCCTGACACTGCGCCACCAGGACGCCGTCACCGCCTTCGAGGCTACCCGGCCCGGCTGGCTGCCCACCACCGTACCGGTCCCGGCAGGAGTCAGCGAAAAACATTGAATGTTACGAAACGTAGTCCATCGGCGGATCGCCGGCATCCTCCCGATGGCATCGGATGATCTAGAAGGGCCGCTGACGTGCATGTTTGTGTCGCGCGACACGCGCACGGGAATTGCCCTAACCGGTGGACATGCCTACGGTGCAGCGCAGTGTGATGCCCGATCTGCTCCCTACCCCGCGCCCGCGGGGGGCGTCCGGAGGTTGTTGTGAACAAGTCCCAGTTGGTTGATCGAATCGCTCAGCAGATCGAGGGCGGGCGGTCGAACGCGACCAAGGCCGTCGATGCCGTCTTCGACGCGATTCAGGAGGCCGTCTCCGCCGGTGAGAAGGTGACCATCACGGGGTTCGGTGTCTTCGAGCGCGTCGAGCGGGCGGCTCGTACCGGTCGTAACCCCGCGACGGGTGAGCCGGTGCACGTCGCCGCCTCGGTCGTGCCGAAGTTCCGGCCCGGTTCGGAATTCAAGGCCAGCGTCTCCGCCAGCGAGGATCCGCAGGACAACTGAGCACCAGGACCACCGGCCTCGGAGGTCCCGCGAAGTTGGCTCGGCACCACCGAAGGCTGTGTGATCATGGAGTGATTGCGCAGCTGGAGGCTGAGAAAGTTGGCACTGCCGAAGGCTGTGTGATCATGGAGTGATTGCGCAGCCGGAGGCTGAGAAAGTTGGCACCGCCGAAGGCTGTGCAAGTTGGCAGAGCCTCCGGTCGCGCGGTCATTCTGTGATCGCGCGACCGGAGGCTCCGGCGGGTTGTCCGCCGTGGTCAGGCGTGCGCCGCCCGCCGGGGCGGCACGCCCATCAGGTCGTTCTGGTAGTCCGACAGGGGCTGCCCGTCCGGGTCGATGGCCCGACGGTACCAGGTCCCGTCCGGCCGCAGAATCCAGGCTGCCACGCTGTCGGAGAAGGCGTGGTCGAGCATGGCCTTCAGCGGCCCCTGCTGGGACGGCTGCGCGACCCGTACCAGCGCCTCGATCCGGCGGTCGAGGTTGCGGTGCATCATGTCCGCGCTGCCGATCCAGCACTCCTGGATCGCGGTGAACTCCAGCACCCGGCTGTGCTCCAGGAAACGGCCCAGGATCGAGCGGACGTGCACCGTCTCCGACAGGCCTGGCACGCCCGGGCGCAGCGCGCAGATCCCGCGGACGAGGCACTGGACGGGCACGCCCTCGCGGGAGGCTCGGTACAGCGCGTCGATGACCTCTTCGTCGACGAGGCTGTTCACCTTGATCCGGACGCCGGACGGGTGGCCCCGGCGCGCCGCCTCGGTCTCCTGCTCGATGCGTTCGATGATCCCGTTCCGCATGAGCTGGGGGGCGACCAGCAGCGAGCGGTACTCGGTCTGGCGGCTGTACCCGGTCAGGACGTTGAACAGGTCGGTGAGGTCGGCGCCGATGTCGGGGTCGGCGGTGAGCAGACCGAGGTCCTCGTACAGGCGGGCGGTCTTCGGATTGTAGTTGCCCGTCCCGATGTGGCAGTAGCGCCGCAGCCCGCCGCGTTCCTGGCGGACCACCAGGCATGTCTTGCAGTGGGTCTTCAGCCCGATCAGCCCGTACACGACATGGCAGCCGGCCCGCTCCAGCTCACGGGCCCACCGGATGTTCGCGGTCTCGTCGAACCTGGCCTTGATCTCCACCAGGACGACGACCTGCTTGCCGGCCTCGGCGGCGGCGATCAGCGCGTCTACGATGGGGGAGTCACCCGAGGTCCGGTACAGCGTCTGTTTGATGGCCAGCACGTGTGGGTCGGCGGCGGCCTGTTCGATGAAGCGCTGCACCGAGGTGGTGAACGAGTCGTAGGGATGGTGGACGAGCACGTCGCCCTCGCGTAGCGCCGTGAAGAAGTCGACATGATCGTCGGAGGGCACCAGTCGCGGGTGGGTCCGCCGCACGTGCGGCCGGTCCTTGAGCTCCGGGCGGTCGAGTTCGTAGAGCGCCCACAGCACCGACAGGTCGAGCAGCCCGCGGACCCGGACCACCTCGCGATGGGTGACCTCAAGTTCGCGCATCAGCAGGTCGAGCAGGTTGTCGTCGACGTCGTCACCGACCTCGAGGCGGACGGCCGGGCCGAACCGCCGGCGGGCCAGTTCGCGTTCGAGGGCCTGGAGGAGGTCCTCGGCCTCGTCCTCCTCGACCTCCAGGTCGGCGTTGCGGGTCACCCGGAACAGGTGGGAGTCCACCACCTCCATGCCGGGGAAGAGCTGCGAGAGGTGGGCGGAGATGACTTCTTCCAGCGGGATGAAGCAGACCTCGTGGTCGTCGTCGCCCAGGTCGTGCGCGAGGTGGTGGCCGCCCACGCCCGCCGGGGGCTCCGGGATGACCCGGATCAGCCGGGGCACGTTCTGCGGGACCTTCACGCGGGCGAACCGGTCGCCATCCCCGCCGGGGTCACGTACAGTGACTGCAAGGTTGAGGGAGAGTCCGCTGATGTAGGGGAAGGGGTGCGCCGGGTCGACCGCGAGCGGGGTGAGGACGGGGAAGATCTGCTGGTGGAAGTAGTGGTGCAGCCGGTCCTTCTGCCCGTCGGTCAGGTCGTTCCACAACTGGATGGTGATGCCCGCCTCGGCCAGAGCGGGGATGACGGCGTCGGTGAAGCACCGCGAGTGACGCTCGCCGAGATCGGCCGCGGTACGGCTGATGAGGTCGAGCTGTTCGCGCGCGGTGAGGCCGTCGGCGGATAGCACCGCGAGCCGGGTCGCCTCCCGGCGCATCAGGCCCGCGACCCGGACCATGTAGAACTCGTCGAGGTTGCTGGCGAAGATTGCCAGGAACTTGGCGCGTTCAAGCAGCGGGACGCTCTCGTCCTCGGCGAGTGCCAGCACTCGCGCGTTGAAGTCCAGCCAGGACTTTTCCCGGTTGATGAACCGATCATTTGGAAGATCTGACGGTACCGGCGGCCGGGGTGCTTCCAGCGGTTCGAGCAGGGCGCTTCGCGGTTTGCGCTGCGGTTGCTCAGATCGGTTCACCACCAGCTCTGTCATGCCCTCGATGGTGCCAGTTCGTTGGGGACGAGGCAGCCGGGTGGGGCGATTAGGACCGGCGCAACTCGTCTGGGATGAGGCCTGGACGAACGCAATGTGTAACGCTCATGAAATGCGTTCGGGTGAATATCGTAGCGTGGGGGAAACATCCTGTGGCTCGGGGCCGGCGGACGCCGGAGCGTGGCGGTGACGACCGGGGCGGTACCGGCGCAGCCGGTGCGTGCGTAACAGGTGACACAGGCAGCTTTGTTGCGCACAGTGCCGGACGGTATGCTTTCCGCTAGTGAAATGGACGTCGATCCGGCGGACTCGGCGATCGTGTCAGTGACTTATCGTGTTCGGCAGCGGTTCGGTTACACCTATGACGGTCCGGCCTGGCAGCTGGCGCACCGCCTGGTCGTCGTCCCCCCGCGCCGGCATGGTGACCAGACGGTGTGCGCGTACCACCTCGCCGTGTCCGACCCGACGGCCACCGTCACCTGGGAGCGCACGGTCGACGGCTCCCAGGCAGCGCTGGTGCGGCTGGACACCGTGCCACGGCGGCTCGACTTCGACGCCACGGTCGTCCTCACCCGCACCGCCGGGGCCGGGCCGCCGACGCTGCCGGCGTCCGCGCTGACCGGCCGCAGGCTGCTCACACCCACCCCGCTGACGGCGCCCGACGCCACCATGATCGCGGCAGCTCGGGCGCTGGCCGTCCCCGACCCGCTCGAGACCGCGTTGCGGTGCTGCGCCTGGGTGCACCGCAGGATCGGGTACGCGGGCGGGAGCACCGACGTGACGACCACGGCCGCGCAGGCCCTCGCCGGGGGACGCGGGGTCTGCCAGGACCACGCGCACGTCATGCTGGCGCTGTGCCGGGCCGCGGGCGTGCCGGCACGGTACGTCTCCGGCCACATGATCGGTGAGAGCGCCTCACATGCCTGGGTAGAAGTGATCGTCCCCGCGGCCACGGGGACGATCGGCGGCGGGGCGTGCGCGGTCGCGCTCGACCCCTGTCACGACCGGCTGGTGGACCGGCGGTACGTGACCGTGGCCACCGGCCGGGACTACACCGAGGTGGCACCCACGTCCGGCTCCTATCGCGGGCCGGGCCGTGGCACCCTCACCACACGCCAGCGGGTGGACGTCATAGGAGCGGACCTTGTCGGGACGGGCACCGGCACCGCCGGGCCCGGGCCCGCGGCCATGGTCTGATCCCCGCCGCGAGCCGCGGCAGGGCCGG
>NZ_CAAAFS010000305.1:2215-2792 GCF_900634755.1 Protofrankia symbiont of Coriaria myrtifolia | reverse complement strand
CGGACAGGACCTGCCTGGTCCAGGGGCCGACGCCCAGGCTGACCGCCTCCCACAGGTGCTCGACCGTGTCCACGTCACGGCGCAGGCCACGGACGGACCCGCCGAGCGGCCCGGTCAGGTCCCGGGCGCCGGAGCGGATGTGTGCCGCGCGGCTCGCCGGCCCGAACCGGGGCGCCAGCGGTGTGCCGGCCGCGGCGGCGAGCAGGACGGTGCCGGTACCGTCCGCGTCCGCGACCAGGCCACGGCCGCCCGCCGGCACGGCCAGCAGAGCCGCGCGCAGGTGGGCCGGGCGCAGCGCGGGGATGTCGGCGGACAGGGCCGCGACACCGGCGTCCGGCCACCACCGCGCGGCCAGGGCCGCGCCGTGCGCCAGGGCCGCGTTCAGACCGGTGTCAGGCATGTCGGGGACGACGACGATCCGGCCGCCGGCTGCCGGGGTACCTCCGGTCAGTGCGGCGCCGTCGGTCGCTGGGGCGCCGTCGGTCGCTGGCCGCCCGGTGGGGCCCGGGCCCGACAGGGCGGCCATTCCGGCCCGGGCCACGCCGTCGTTCGTCACGATCATGACGGTTTCGACCGT
>NZ_CAAAFS010000305.1:0-1593 GCF_900634755.1 Protofrankia symbiont of Coriaria myrtifolia | reverse complement strand
GCGTCCTGGGCCATCGCGAGCGCGAGGGCCGCCCGGTCCGGACGGGCGAGCCGGCTCTTGGCGGTTGCCAGCGGTTTGACCGGTACGACAACGACCCAACCGGTCATGTGGATGGCGGCTTCATGCGGGTGGCGGCTCCGGTGGCGCCGGTGTCACACACCGGCTCGTGTCCGCAGCGACTCTATGGCACGCCGACTCTATGGCACGCCGACTCTATGGCACGCCGGCTGTCGGCACGTGCCACCCGGGCCGTCCTGCCGCACCGGTTGGGACACGATCTGTGCGGACGCCGGTGCCTTCTCGACAGTCTTTGCGTGACTGAGCAAGACTCCTGCGACGTGAAGCGAGCTGAACGTGCCGGTGTCGGGGTGATGTCGACGGCGGCCGTCAGCGCGCCGTACCGGATGCGCGCACGGCCGGGCCGCCGCCGGCCGTGCCACGAGCGGCCGGGCGGGCGCCGGCCAGGTCACGCCCGATCCGGCAGCCTTCAGACCAGCAGCCTTCGGCCTGGTCGTCTTCGGTCCGGCGATCCGCGGCCGGTGGCCGGCCGTGGTGGATCCCCGGCCGCGCGGACCGCTGCCGGCAGGCGGTCCGGATGAGGCGGGCGGCTGTTCTCTGCGCCGGGTCCTGGGGGACCGTCTTCGCCAAGGTGCTCGCGGACGCCGGAGCCGGGGTCACGCTGCTGGCGCGCGAGCCTGACGTGGTCACGTCGATCAACCGCTGCCACACCAACCCCCGCTACCTGCCCGGCCTGACGCTGCCGGACCGACTTGACGCCACGCTCGAGGCCGCCGAGGCGCTGCGCGGGGCCGAGTTGGTCGTCATCGCCGTGCCGTCGCAGGTGCTGCGGGCCTGCCTGGCGCGGTGGGCCCCGCTGGTGGAGCCGTCCGCGGTGTACGTGAGCCTGATGAAGGGCATCGAGTTGGGCTCCCAGCTGCGGATGAGCGAGGTGATCCAGGAGGTCACCGGGGCGGCCCCGGAGCGGATCGCCGTGGTCAGCGGCCCGAACCTGGCCCGGGAGATCGCGGCCGAGCAGCCGGCCGCCACCGTCGTCGCCAGCGTCAGCGATCGGGTGGCCAGGGCGGTCCAGGCAGCCTGCTGGACGCCCTACCTCCGCCCGTACACGAACCCGGACGTGATCGGCTGTGAGCTCGCCGGCGCCGTCAAGAACGTGATCGCGCTGGCCGCCGGGATGGTCGAGGGCATGGGGTTCGGCACCAACACGATCGCCTCCCTGATCACCCGGGGGCTGGCCGAGACGACCCGGCTCGGTGTGGCGCTCGGCGCCGACCCGTTGACCTTCGCCGGGCTCGCCGGCATGGGCGATCTGGTGGCCACCTGCTCGTCTCCGCTGTCCCGCAACCGCACCTTCGGGGAGAAGCTCGGCCGGGGCGTGCCGCTCGCCCAGGCCAACGCCCAGCAGCACCAGGTCGCCGAGGGCGTCCGCTCCTGCCGTCCCGTCCTGGACCTGGCCCGCTCCCTGGACGTCCAGATGCCGATCACCGAGCAGGTGGAGCGGGTCATCCACGAGGGCCTGGCCCCGCTGGACGCGGTCAAGGAACTGATGAGCCGGGAGCCCGGCCCCGAGTACCG
>NZ_CAAAFS010000304.1:0-9512 GCF_900634755.1 Protofrankia symbiont of Coriaria myrtifolia | reverse complement strand
CCATCCCCGACCATCCCCGACCCCGCGCCACGGACACCGTCCACGAGCGGCTATCCGCCAAACGCGACCCCAAACCCCGGTCAGGCTCCCGTGATCGAAGGAATGAGTAAGGAAACGGCTGTTATGGCGACCGTTTGTTCCCTCGTTCTCATGATCCGACAATGGCCGGTCACATATTTCTTGTTGATTGTTTGTTTTTGGTTGATTTTGCGACGGTTTTGTGTTTCCTGAACGGTGCTTCAGGTGGACTCGCTGTGGGGTTCGGCGGGACGCGGCCGGGCATCGGTTAGGGTCCCGTCATGCCTGGCTCTCCGCCGCGCCGGACCCGGATCGCCGTCCTGTACGGCGGCCGCAGCACCGAGCACGCGATCTCCTGTGTCTCGGCTGGCAGCGTCCTGCGAGCCCTGGACCGGCGGCGTTATGACGTTGTCGCTGTCGGTATCACCCCCGATGGCCGATGGGTACTCGGCCCGGACGATCCGGACGCGCTCGCCGTCCGCGACGGCGTGCTGCCCGCGGTCGACGCCACCGCCAGGCCGGTGGTGCTGCCAGGTGACCCCACCGTGGGCGGCCTGATAGCGCTCGACGGGGTGGCGGTCTCGGCGGGCCCCGGCCCCGCCGACCGCGGTACCGCCGACCTTGGCGCCGTTGGCCTTGGCGCCGTCGACGTGGTGTTCCCGCTGCTGCACGGGCCGTTTGGTGAGGACGGCACCGTGCAGGGGCTGCTGGAGATGGCCGCCGTCCCCTACGTCGGCTCCGGGGTGTTCGCCAGCGCCGCGGCCATGGACAAGCAGTACATGAAGATCCTGCTCGCCGCCGCCGGGCTCGACATCGGCCCGTACACGGTGCTGCGCGCCGGGCAGGCCCTGAGCGGTGACGACCGCGAACGCCTCGGCCTGCCCGTGTTCGTCAAACCGGCCCGGGGCGGGTCGAGCATCGGCATCAGCCGGGTGGACGCCTGGGACGACCTGGCGACCGCGCTGAAGGCCGCCCGCGCCGTCGATCCGAAGGTGCTGGTCGAGGCCGCCGTCGTCGGCCGTGAGGTCGAGTGCGGCGTGCTCGGCAGCCTCGACGGCGGCGGGCCGGAGGCGAGCCTGCCCGCGGAGGTGACGGTGGCCTCGTCCGCGGGGTCCGCGGGCTTCTACGACTTCGAGGCCAAGTACCTTTCGGACGCGGCCCGCTTCGACGTCCCGGCGAACCTGCCCGCCGAGGTCACCGCCGCGGTCCGTCAGATCGCCGTGCGGGCGTTCGTCGCGCTGGACTGCGCGGGCCTCGCCCGGGTGGACGTGTTCGTCCGCCCGGACGGCTCGGTCGTCGTCAACGAGGTGAACACCATGCCGGGGTTCACCCCGACCTCGATGTTCCCGCGGATGTGGGCCGCCACCGGCCTGGACTATCCGCGGTTGGTGGACCGGTTGGTCGCGCTGGCGACCCGTCACGGCACGGGGCTGCACTGATCCCCGTCGCCTCCCTCTGTCGTATCCCTCCGTCGCCGCTGCCGCCTGCTGGCCGGCCGCGCTCAGGCCGTCGTCGACCGTGTCGCGTCGCGGACCAGCGCGGCGAGCGTGGCCAGCACGTCGAAGGCCTGGACGGACGCGGGGAGTAGCAGCACAACCCGCGGACGCCGAGTAGGCGTAGAGTAGCGGACGGTGTCACCGCGTTCCTCGGCGAACCAGCCGACGTCGTCGACCACCGCGAGCGTCACGTCAGGCCGGTAGCCGGGAGCGACCCCCGGCACGCCGCAGGAGAGCACCGTCGGCGGGGAGCCCCAGGCCGCGACGAACGGCGACGCCGGCTGGACCTCGCGACGCTCCAGGCCCGGCCCCAGGGAGGACGGCAGGGCGGCTCCGAGGGTGAGGCAGGCCGACCGCTGCTCCCCGGCCGGATCCGGAGCGCCGTTGACCGTAACCGGGCCAGGGGAGCCAGTACACGCGGTGAGCGGAATCACAATGGCGAGGGCCATGATCTGAGCGAGGAGCACGACCGGCCGCCCGGTCCGTCGCCCGACCGCTGGCCCCGGTGACCCGGCTGGCCGACAGGGCCGCGCGGCGGGTGACCGCCATGCCCGCACCCTGTCGTCCCGGCCGGTCATGACGGGGAACAGGCGCGCGCGAGGCGTCAGAAGTGCACCACCGGGCAGGTCAGCGTGCGGGTGATCCCGTCGACCGTCTGCACGCGCGACATGACGAGCTTTCCCAGCTCATCGACGCTGGCCGCCTCGGCACGTGCGATCACGTCGTAGGGGCCGGTGACGTCCTCCGCCTGGGTGACACCGGGGATCTGTTCGATCTCCTTGGCCACCGATGAGGACTTTCCGACCTCGGTCTGGATGAGGATGTACGCGTGGACCACAGAGGCTCCCTTGTCGGACGTCGACAACCCGTGCCGCAGAACAACGGGCCGACAGAAGGTAACAGGCAATCGGCTCCGGTGAGAGTGTCTGAGGTAGGGGAATTTGGTCTGATCGCCCGGGTGGCGGCCAGACTGGGCGCACCGGCGCCGCCAGCGGGTCCTGGTGACGACGCCGCGGTGGTCCCGACACCCTCCGGTTATGTGATTGCTACCACAGATCTGCTCGTGGAAGGGCGGCACTTCCGGTTTGACTGGTCCTCCCCATATGACGTCGGACGTAAAGCTGCCGCGCAGAGCCTCGCCGACGTGGCGGCCATGGGAGCCGTCCCGACCGCTCTGCTGGTCGGCCTGGCCTGCCCGCCGTCCACCCCGGTCGAGCTTGCCGAGGGCCTGGCCGACGGCCTGCGCGACGAGTGCGCCGAGGTGGGCGCGGTCGTCGTCGGCGGTGACACGGTCAGCGCGACCGAGGTCTGCCTGGCCGTGACCGCGCTCGGGGACCCACGGGGTGCCGCCCCGCTGACCCGCTCGGGAGCGCGCCCGGGGGAGTCGGTCGTCCTCGCCGGCACGGTGGGCCGCTCCGCCGCGGGGCTGGAGCTGCTGCTCGCGGGCGTGCGGGAGGGGCCCCTGGTCGACGCCCACCGCAGGCCGACGCCGCCGTACGGGGCCGGGCCGGTCCTGGCCAGGGCCGGCGCGACCGCGCTACTCGACGTCAGCGACGGGCTGCTCGCCGATCTCGGGCATGTGGCGGCCGCCTCCGGCGTCGTGCTGGAGGTGGACGCCGACGCGCTGCGGGCGGCCGTCCCCGGCGTGGACGTCCGGCATCTGCTGACCGGCGGCGAGGATCACGGGCTGGTCGGGACGCTGCCGGCGGGCGTCGCCCCGCCGTCCGGGGTCACCGTGATTGGCCGTGTGCTGGCCGCCGACCCGGCCGCAGGCGGGCCAGGCGTGCGGGTCGTGGGCGGCAACGTCCCGCCGGACCTGCGCGGCGGCCCGCTCCGGCCACCGGGGCTGCCCGGCCCGACGGCCGCCGCGCCGGGCGGCTGGGACCACTTCCGCGCGCCCTGAGCCGTGACGTCGAAAACCTGGATCCGCGAGGGACGAGAACCACGTCACCGCCCCACTCGCGCCCCCGTGCCGCCCGCCTACCAGCCGGGCGGCGCGGGGCGGGTGGGCAGCGGTCTAGCGTGGGGACCGTGGTCTCTTTCGGTTCCGCTCCCGGCCCGGTCGCGCGTCTGCCGCCGGCTCGGGTGTTGGCGATCGCGGGGTCGGACTCCGGCGGGGGCGCTGGTATCCAGGCTGATCTGAAGACCGCACTGGCCTTCGGGGTCCACGGGATGAGCGCGCTGACCGCGGTGACGGCTCAGAACTCCCTGGGTGTGCACGGGGTGTGGGAGCTGCCGCCGGAGGCCGTGGTGGCGCAGATCCGCGCGGTCGTGGCCGACATCGGGGTGGACGCGGTCAAGACCGGGATGCTGTCGTCACCGCCGATCGTCGCCGCGGTCGCGGGCGAGCTGGCCGGGGTCGGCGTCCCGGTCGTCGTTGATCCCGTAGGGGTGTCCAAACACGGGGATCCGCTGCTCGCGCCCGAGGCGGTGGAGACCGTGCGCACCCGGTTGCTGCCGGTGGCGACGGTGGCAACCCCGAACCTCGACGAGGTCCGGCTGCTCACCGGCATCGACGTGCGGACCGAGGCGGACCTGCCGGCCGCCGCGCGCGCCGTGCTCGACCTCGGGCCACGCTGGGTGCTGGTCAAGGGCGGGCACCTGCCCGGCGACGCCGTGGACCTGCTCACCGACGGCCAGCACAGCGTCATGCTCCGGGCGCCCAGGCACGACAACCGGCACACCCACGGGACCGGCTGCACGCTCGCGTCCGCGATCGCGTCGCTGCTGGCCCGCGGGGCGGACGTCCCCGATGCCGTACGTGCGGCAAAGGACTACGTCACCGGCGCGGTGGGAGCGGGTTTTCCGCTCGGCGCGGGCATCGGCCCCGTCGACCACGCCTGGCAGCGGCGACAGCCGCCACACCTGGCTACGCGGCCTGCTACGCGCGGGTGACCTTGCCGGCCTTGATGCAGGAGGTGCAGACGTTCAGGCGCTTCGGCGTCTTGCCGACGAGCGCGTGCACGGTCTGGATGTTGGGGTTCCAGCGCCGCCGGGTGCGCCGGTGGGAGTGGGAGACCGACATACCGAAGCCCGGCCCCTTGCCGCAGACGTCGCACACCGAAGACACGAGACACTCCGCCAGAGAATAGTAATGATCATGCCGCGTTCGCGGCGGTCATCCGAGGCTACCTCACGCCGCGCCGCCACCGGACACCGCCAGCCCGTGAGACGCCCGCAAGGAGCGCCCACGAAAGCGCGTGGGCGGGCCGAACGCGTGGGGCGGATCGAAGCTGTCGGTGCCGTCGGGCAGGATCGTTGGTGTGGTCGACCAGCAGACACGGCTGCGGGACGTGGTGGGTGCGCGGACCGCCACGGCGCTCGCCGGCGCCCTGGAGTTGGAGACGGTCGGTGACCTGCTCGCCCATCTGCCAAGGCGCTACCAGGAGCGGGGGGAACTGACCGATCTCGGTGACCTCACCGTCGGTGAGGCGGTCACCATCCAGGCGCGGGTCACCAGCGCCAAGCGGCGCCCGCTGCGGGGACGCGGGCGGGAGATGCTGATCGTCACTGTCAGCGACGGCCAGCACAGCCTCGCCCTGACGTTCTTCAACCAGCCGTGGCGGTCGCGGGACCTGCGGCCGGGGGTGACCGCGCTGTTCGCCGGGAAGGTCGAGGTGTTCAACCAGCGGCGGCAGATGACCAACCCCGAGGTGCAGCTGCTCGACGACACGATCCCGGGGTTCTCCGACGGCCCGGGGGAGGTCGAGCTTCCCGGGATCACCGAGTCGGCGAGCGGGCAGCTCCCGGCTTACGCGGGCACGGCCCATAACGGAACAGTTTCCGCCGGTAGCGGCTCCCCGGGTACCGGTCCCACAGGTACCGGTCCCACAGGTACCGGTCCCACAGGTACCGGCGGGGACGGCCCAGTCGGGGACGTCGAGGGTTTCGCGGGCGGCCTGTTGCCCATCTACCCGACCGCGGCGAAGATCCCGAGCTGGGCGATCGCCAAGTGCGTGCGGATCGTCCTGGACCTGCTGACCGAGCTCGACGACCCGCTGCCAGCCGCCGTCCGCGCCCGCTACCGGCTGGTGAGCCGGCTGGAGGCCTACCGGCTGGTCCACCAGCCGTCGTCCTGGGCGGACGTCGGCCGCGGCCGGACCAGGCTGAAATGGGACGAGGCACTCGTCCTGCAGGTCGCGCTGGCACAGCGCCGGCACGACGTCGAGAAGATCGCGGCGACGCCGCGGCATCCCCGTCCCGACGGTCTGCTCGCGGCCTTCGACGCGTCCCTGCCCTTCCCGCTCACCGCCGGGCAGCGCGCCGTGGGCGACACGATCGCGGCGGAGCTCGCCCGGTCCTTCCCGATGCACCGGCTGTTGCAGGGCGAGGTCGGGTCCGGCAAGACGGTGGTGGCGCTGCGCGCGATGCTCGCCGCGGTGGACGCCGGCGGGCAGGCGGTGCTGCTCGCGCCCACCGAGACGCTCGCGGCCCAGCACCTGCGCAGCCTGCGCGCGCTGCTCGGCCCGCTGGGACGGGCCGGGGAGCTCGACGCCGCCGCCGAGGCCACCCGGGCCGTGCTGGTGACGGGCTCGCTGGGCGCGAAGGCGCGGCGGGAGGCGCTCACCGCTGTCGCGGACGGCAGCGCGGGCCTCGTCGTCGGCACGCACGCCCTGCTCGAGGAGTCGGTGGTGTTTCGCGATCTCGCTCTCGTGGTCGTCGACGAGCAGCACCGCTTCGGAGTGGAGCAGCGGGACGCGCTGCGCTCCCGGTCCGACCGGCCGCCGCACCTGCTGGTGATGACCGCCACCCCGATCCCGCGGACGGTCGCGATGACCGTCTTCGGCGACCTGGAGGTGTCGACGCTCACCGAGCTGCCGGCCGGCCGTTCGCCGATCTCCACGTTCGTCGTGCCCGCGACGGCCCCGAAGTGGGCCAACCGGGTGTGGGGCCGGATCCGCGACGAGGTCGCCGCGGGCCGGCAGGCCTATGTCGTCTGCCCGCGCATCGGTGGGGACACCAGCGACGCCGACGACGTCCCCGGGGCCGGCGGCCCCGTGGCCGACGACGTGGCCGACGACGTGGCCGACGACGTGGCCGACGACGTGGCCGACGACGTGGCCGGCCCGGCGGACGGCCCGGTGGACGGGGTGCGGCCGGACGACATCGCGTCGCGGGACGCGTCGGCGGCTGCCCGCCGGCCGGGCGCGGGCGTTCTCGACGTGCTGCCCGAGCTGCGGGCGGGCGAGCTCGCCGGGCTGCGGGTCGAGGCACTGCACGGCCGGCTGCCCCCGGACGAGAAGGAAGAGACCATGACCAGGTTCGCCGCGGGGGAGCTGGACGTCCTCGTGGCCACCACGGTGATCGAGGTCGGGGTCGACGTGCCGAACGCGACCGTGATGGTCGTGATGGACGCCGACCGTTTCGGTGTCTCCCAGCTGCACCAGCTGCGCGGCCGGGTCGGTCGCGGCAGCGCGCCCGGATGGTGCCTGCTGTATACCGACGTGGAGGAGGGCTCGCCCGCCTGGGAGCGGCTGGCCGCGGTGGCGGCCACCTCCGACGGGGCCGAGCTCGCCCGTCTCGACCTTGCGCAGCGACGCGAGGGCGACGTGCTGGGGGCGGCCCAGTCCGGCGGCCGGCGTTCCCTGCGCCTGCTGGAACTGCTCAGGGACGAGGAGCTGATCCGCTGCGCGCGGGGCGAGGCGAGCGTTCTCGTCGACGCCGACCCGCAGCTGTCGGCGCATCCGGTCCTGGCCGCGGCGCTCGCCGCCACCCTCGACGAGACCGCCGCCGCCTATCTGGAAAAGGGATGACCGGCGCGCACAGCCACCAGAAATCCGAAGAAAAACAAAGAAAACGACGAGACGAAGACGGGAAATGGCCAGGATCATCGGTGGGATTGCGCGTGGGTGCCCTATTCGGGTGCCACCGGGGGGCGGGACCCGTCCGACTTCCGACCGGGCGCGGGAGGGGCTGTTCAACACGCTCGCCTCACTGGTCGAGCTGCGCGGCGCGCGGTTCGCCGATCTCTACGCCGGCAGTGGGGCGGTCGGGCTCGAGGCGTTGTCGCGCGGGGCGTCCCACGTCCTGTTCGTCGACCGGTCGGCGGCGGCGGTCCGCACCCTGCGCGCGAATGCGGCGGCGCTCGGGTTCACCGGTGTGGAGATCCTTTTCCGGTCCGTCCAACGTGTGGTGGAAATCATGCCGGAGCGCGCGTTCGACGTGGTGTTCCTGGATCCTCCGTACGCGCTGTCGGACAGTGCGTTGACCAGCGTGCTCGCCGGGCTGATCGCTGGTGCCTGGCTGCAGCCGGACGGGGTGTGTGTCGTGGAGCGCTCGCGCCGCGGCGGCCCGCCGGTCTGGCCGGACGGGATCATTACTATTCGCAATCGCGCGTATGGTGAGGGGGTGCTCTGGTACGGTTCCGGATCATGAGAAGGGCTGCCTGTCCAGGTTCGTTCGACCCGATCACCAATGGTCATCTGGATATCATCGTCCGCGCCAGTCGGCTCTTCGACGAGGTCGTCGTAGCCGTGCTCATCAACAAGAACAAGGCCAATCTTTTCACCGTGGAGGAGCGGATAGAGCTGATACGTGAGGTGACCCGGGACCATTCCAACGTGGTGGTCGAGTCGTCCCACGGTCTGCTCGTCGACTTCTGCCGGGCCCGCGGCATTCAGGCCATCGTCAAGGGCCTGCGCGCGGTCAGCGACTTCGACTACGAGTTGCAGATGGCGCAGATGAACCATTCGCTCGCGGGTGTAGAAACCCTCTTTATGAGTACAAATCCACAGTATGCGTTTCTGTCGTCCAGCCTGGTCAAGGAGGTCGCCACCTACGGTGGGGACGTGTCCGGGCTGGTCCCCGACGTGGTGCTCAAACAGTTGCGCGAACGTCTCGCCCGCTGAAGCGCCGCCCGGGGCCGCGCCCGCGTGGCCCCGGGCCCATTTTGACAAGCGTCATCGGACCGTGAATCCTTAAACCAGTTGACGTCATAGCTGTACGTGGGGTGTCTACGCAGGGTGTTGATGCTGGTTCGCGCCGGGCCGTATCCGTAGGACGGATAGGGCTTGGCGATCACGCATGCCTGAGCTTCGTCGACGACGACGCGTGCTGGAGCGTGCTGGCCGCCTACAGTCAGTGGGGGCTCGCCAAAGGTGAGAAGGTGCTGGTCGTCGCCGACCCCGACCTCTCGAAAGGCGAGATCTTCGCTCGGCTGGACTCCTGTGGTCCGCCGGTGGAGCCGGCATGGGAGCGCGGCCAACTGAACATCGAGAGCACCGAAGCGATGTATCTGCCGCCTGGCCGGTTCTCCGTCGAGGGCCAGATCCAGCGGTACCGGGAGCAGATCGAGCTGTCGTACCGGCAGGAGTACCCGGGATTCCGAGCCTGCGCCGACATGGCCTGGGCGCTGGATCCTGACATGGATCTCGACCAGCTCGTCACCTATGAACATGAGCTCAAGGTCTTGTTCACCGATCCGCGGTGCAGTGTGATCTGCTGCTACGACCGGAAGCGTTTCAGCAGGGAACTGCTGGACCGCATGGACGGCGTCCACCCCATGACGGTGCTCGAAGGTATTGGATCCCTGGATATTGCGTATACCGACTCCGGCCTGAGACTGGCCGGAGAAGTTGATCTATCTACCCGCGAGCGGTTCATCGATGGCCTTGAGCAGGCGTTCGCCCGGTTCGGGAACCGCCTGCTCCTGGACCTGACAGATCTTTCCTTCCTGGACGCCCATGGCGCCGGGGCGATCATCAGGCTGGCGGCCGGAATGCCGCCGGGCGGACGGCTGGAGATCCGTTGTAGTACCCGTCAGGCATACGTACTACGTATCCTCGGCACGGAATCGATCCCGTGGATGGTCCTGACCAAGGTGTGATGTGATCCGCGAATGCCAGTAGCAGAACGATCATTCCGAATCGGAACGTGTGCCCACGGTTGTTCCGGCGGCGGCTGTCGGGTCAGGCGACCATGGATGCGGCCTATGCCACGCCGGTGACCCCCCACCCCCACGCCCCGACCGTGGAGCAACTCGCCACCTGGGTGCTGCCC
>NZ_CAAAFS010000303.1:3900-13920 GCF_900634755.1 Protofrankia symbiont of Coriaria myrtifolia | reverse complement strand
CGCCCCGACCGTGGAGCAACTCGCCACCTGGGTGCTGCCCCTCGACCCCGCCGTTGTCGCCGCGGTCCGTGCCGGGGTTTCCCGGCAGTTGTGCGCATGGGGATTGGAAGAAGCGGTGTTCACCACCGAACTGCTGGTCAGCGAGCTGGTCACCAACGCGATCTGCCACGGTGCCGCTCCCATCACGTTGCGCCTGGTCCGGGGGCGCGTCCTCATCTGTGAGGTCTCCGACGGCGGCTGCGGCTCTCCCCGTCCGCGCCGGGTCCGTGGCTGCGACGAGGGCGGGCGGGGCCTGTTCCTCGTCGCCCAGCTCTGTCAGAGCTGGGGCGTTCGTCATACCTCCACCGGCAAGACCGTCTGGACCGAGCAACCCCTACCGTGAATGGCTGGTATCACTCGCGGTGAGTCAGGGCGTATGACCGTGGTCCACCACCGGCCATGGCCTACCGCTTACTGCGGATCTCCATATGTCTCCCTGAGGCGGCCATTGCGATGGTTCGTGACGCGGGGGCGGACGACGGGCGCGGGTCGTCCGGATGCCTGGGCGCGCCGGTCCCGGTCATTGATGTGGCGGTCGGGGACCGTCCGCTGGCTGGAGACCCGAGGCCGGCGGGCGTGCCGCGGTCGGTCCCCCGGCCCGTCCCGAGGTGACGGTGAGCGGATTTGGCGAGACGATCGGATAGGGTGGTCTCCGGTGCCTGGATTCCCGGGCGCCGAACCCACCGACCGACGAGCCACAGATCATGACCGCGTTATCGTCACGCGGTCGGCCATCTGCGACACCCGAGAGTTGTGAATCCGGTACTCCGTGGCAACGACAGGCACCTCCTCCATGACTGCGCCGTCATTCCGCCGCCGGGCCCCTCGGGGTCCGCTCGTGCTCGACATCCGTGAGCTGGGCCGCCGAGCGGGTTCGATGAAGCGTGTCGTGACGCAGGTGCCCGCGCCGGCGGAGCTGGGCACCGAGATGCTCCACGTCCTGTCGGGCGCGCCCATCGACCTGGATCTGCGCCTGGAAGCCGTGATGGAGGGCGTGCTGGTCAGCGGCACGGCGTTCACACCGCTGACCGGTGAGTGCGCGCGCTGCCTCGACCCGATCGAGGACGACGCCACGGTCGACATCCGCGAGCTGTTCTACTACCCGGACCGGGCCCCCGACGACCCCGAGGACGACTCCTTCCAGGTCGTGAACGACCATCTCGATCTCGAGCCGGCGCTGCGCGACGCGCTGGTGCTCAGCCTGCCGCTGTCCCCCTGCTGCCGGCCGGACTGCGCCGGCCTGTGCGCCGACTGCGGGGGCCGGCTGGACGACCCCGACGTCGACCATGCGCACGCCCGTGCCGATCCCCGGTGGGCGGCGCTGCCGTCACTGATCGAGAACCTGTCACCGAACGAGAACACCAACACAGCGAGCAACACCAACGCAGAGAGCAAGGAGAAGGACTAGTGGCCGTCCCGAAGCGCCGGACCTCGCGCAGCAACACCCGTTCCCGGCGGGCACAGTGGAAGACGCAGGCCCCGGCCCTCACGAAGTGCCCCCGCGGCCACGTGACCCGTCCGCACACGGTCTGCCCGACGTGCGGTCGTTACAACGATCGACAGGTCCTCGACGTCTAAGTTGATGTGACACACGTCGCGGTCGATCTGCTGGGTGGTGACGGCGCGCCGGATGCGGTCGTCGACGGCATCGGCAGCGCGCTGGACGCCGACGAGTCGCTGGTGGTCAGCGTCGTCGGTCCGTCCGCGGTTGCTGAACGGCTGTCGGCCGAGCGCGGGCTCACCGTCGGTGGCCGGTTACGGCTGGCCGAAGCGCCCCATCTGATCGGTCCTGGCCAGGACGCGGCCCGTGAGGTCCGCTCGAGGCGGGATGCCACGGTCCGTGTCGCGACCCGGCTGATCAGAGATGGTGTGGCGGACGCGGTCGTCTCCGCCGGTCCGCCCGAAGCGCTCGTGGCCGCCGCCTCGTTCACTCTTGGGCCGGTGCCGGGGGCGACCCGGCCGGCTCTCGCCGTGCTGCTCGGCTCCCGGTCGCGCCCGACGGTCCTGCTGGACGCGGGCGCGGCCCCCGGCAGCGGTACCGGGGCAGACCAGCTCGTCCAGCATGCGATCGTCGGCGCGGCCTACGCGACGGCCTGTCTGGGCGTGGCACGTCCCAGGGTCGGCCGGCTGGTGGCGGGGCCAGTCCGTCGCCCCGGAGCACGCTTTGGCGCCGGTGGACCGGGTACCGGTCGGCCAGGCGCCGATGGACCGTATGCCGGGGGCCTGGACGTCAGCGCGCCCGACGGGTCTGGCGAGTTCGGTGACTTCCTCGCCGGGCTGGAGCTCGACGTCGTCGGCGCTGTCGACGCCACCACGGTGGCGGCCGGCGGGCAGGTCGACGTCGTGGTCTGCGACGGTTCGACCGGGGCTGTTGTGGTCTCGTGGTTGCGGGCGGTGGCGGAGTCTGTCGACCAGCCACCACCGGCGCTGTCGGGGTGGTATCCGCAGGAGGGAGCATTCGTGGTTGGCGTCGACGGGATCGTGATCGTCGCGGGCGGCGGGCCTGGTTCCGGTGCGGCCGGTTCAGGCGTCGCGGAAGCGATCGCGCGGGCAGTCGCGCAGGCATCCGTCGCGGACCGCTCCGGATGGGTGCCGCGCCAACGGGCGGCCCTGGCCGGTCTCGTCACCCGCCGTCGCAGCCGAGCCGGGTTGCCGTCATGACCCGCGGCCTGCCTCCGCCGGTGCCCCGGGACGGCCTGCGGGCCGCGCTCGGCGTGCCCGTCGACGTCGACCTGCTGGAGCTGGCGCTCACGCACCGCTCGTACGCCTACGAGCAGGGTGGCCTGCCGACCAACGAGAGGCTGGAGTTCCTCGGGGACTCGGTGCTCAGCCTGGTCGTCACCGACGCCCTGTTCAACCGTCATCCCGACCTGCCCGAGGGGCAGTTGGCCAAGCAGCGCGCGTCCGTGGTCAACATGCGGGCCCTGGCCGAGGTCGCCCGCACGCTGGGGGAGAAGGGCATCGGCCCCTACCTGCTGCTCGGCCGCGGCGAGGAGACCACCGGCGGGCGGGACAAGGCCAGCATCCTCGCGGACACCCTGGAGGCGCTGATCGGCGCGGTCTACCTGTCGTCCGGTCTGGGGAGCGCCTCCGAGTTCGTCCACCGGCTGTTCGACCCGTTGCTCGACGTCGCCGCCGGCCGGGGCGCCGGGCTGGACTGGAAGACGTCGTTGCAGGAGCGCACCGCCAGCCTGCTGCTCGGCCCCCCCGAGTACGAGGTGGACGAGTTCGGGCCGGACCACGCCAAACGGTTCACCGCCCGGGCCGTGGTGGCCGGCCGGGTGCTCGGTCACGGCGACGGGGGCAGCAAGAAGGAGGCTGAGCAGCGGGCCGCAGCCGCCGCGTTCCAGGCGCTGGAGGACGAGGCGGAAGCTCCCGGCCAGGCGGTATCCGATGCCGTCGGCGCCACCGCTGACTCTGTGGCAGAGACCACCCATGGCCATTCCGAGGCGGCCGTGGGCACGGGCAACGGCTGACCGCCACCCACGTTGTCCGACGTCCTTCTGATGCCCGAGTCCGATGCCTGAGCGCCCTGATCCCCGAACAGCTGATCCCCGAATGCCCGATGCCTGAGCTGCCCGAAGTCGAGGTGGTCCGCCGCGGCCTTGAGCGGACGCTGCCCGGCAGGACGATCGCCACGGTGGCGGTCGCCCATCCCCGGGCGGTCCGGCGGCATGCCGCCGGCGCCGCCGACTTCGCCGCGGTGCTCACCGGCCGCACGATCGAGGCCGCCTGCCGCCGGGGCAAGTACCTGTGGCTCGCCCTCGACAGCGGGGCTGCGCTGCTGGGCCATCTCGGGATGAGCGGCCAGCTCCTGGTGGTCGCCACGGAGAAGCCCGACGAGACGCACCTGCGGGTGCGTTTCACCTTCTCCGACGCCGGCCGGGAGCTGCGGTTCGTCGACCAGCGCACCTTCGGGGGACTGGCGGTCGTCCCGGCAGACGCGGGCGTGCCCGCGCCGATCGCGCACATCGCCCGGGACCCCCTCGACCCGGGCTTCTCCGACGCCGGCTTCGTCGCGGCCGTGCGCCGCCGCCGGACCGGGATCAAACGGGCGTTGCTCGACCAGACCCTCGTCAGCGGGATTGGTAACATCTATGCGGACGAATCACTGTGGCGAGCGGGTCTGCACTACGCGCGTCCGACCGGGACGTTGACCCGCGGCGAACTCAACCGGTTACTTCAGTCGGTGCGCGAGGTGCTGCTCGAGGCCCTACATGCCGGTGGCACCTCTTTCGACGCGCTCTACGTGTCGGTCAACGGTGAGAGCGGGTTGTTCGACCGTTCGCTCGCGGTCTACGGGCGGGCGGGCCTGCCCTGCACGCGGTGCGAAACCCCGATCCGCCGGGACGCCTTCATGAACCGGTCCAGTTTCACCTGTCCGCGCTGCCAGCCACGCCCGCGAAAGGCGCACTGGTAGGCGGCTGTCGGCAGCTGGTAGTGGGAGGAGCGCGACAACCGTCATGGACGCGGACGCCGCCCTGGGAAAGATCCGCAAGCTGCTGGCGATGGCCGAGGCCGAGGGCCTGCCCGAACAGGCTCGGGAGTCCTACAACGACAAGGCCGCGGACCTCATCGCCCAGTACGGCATCGACCGGGCGCTGCTGGAGGAGACAGCGCCCACCACAGCGACGGCCGGGGACGTCGTGCTGGGCGTCGACCATCCCTATGCCCGGGACAAGATTACCCTGTTGGCCGCCATCGCCGGCCCGCTCGGCTGCCGGCTGATCCACCGGACGAACCCGCTGGGCGGCGCGATCGCGCACGCGGCGCACCTGTTCGGGATGGCGGCCGATCTGGAACGGACCCAGATCCTCTACACGTCCCTGCTGGTCCAGCAGGCGCACGCCCTCGCGCTGGTTCGGGTGCCGCCCGCGGAGGACGTCCGCGCGTTCCGCCGATCCTGGATGGCCGGGTTCGCCGCCGCCGTTCAGAGCCGGCTCACCGCGGCCGAGTCCGGGGCCAGGGAACGTCACCGGTCCGGGCATGCCGGCGGTCGATCGGTCGATCTCGTCCTCGCCGACCGGTCGGCGAGGGTCGACCGGCACGTCGGCGAGGTCTATCCGCGGCTGCGCACGACGCGGTCGCGCAACCTGTCCGGGTCGGGCGGGCTGGCCGGCTTTCAGGCCGGGCAGCGAGCCGATATCGGCGCCGGCAGCCGCCTCGCCAGCAGGCCCCACCGCAAGCAGCTGTGACCAGCCAGGGGAGGTCGGGCGCGTCAGCCGCGGGCGTGTCGGTCCAGGTGGGGCCGGTGCGTCGGTGGCTGCCGTCGGATCGGCACCTGACCTGTTGTCGGATCAGTACCAGATCGGTACCGGATCAGTATTTGCCACCGGGGATGTTGGGGACCGCTGTCTGGGTAGGGCCTGACGTTCGGGGCGGGGCGTAGCCGGGCCCGATGATCTCGGCTGCGGCGGGCTCAGGCTCCGGTATCGCGCTGCGCAGGCCTTCGGTGCTGGCTTTCGGCACCGGCAGCACGCCGCCGTCCTGCTCGAAGTTCTGGCCGCAGCCGCCGAGGAGCAGCGTCGACGGGATGACGATGGCGCACACCGTCGTCAGCGCGACCCGGCCGCGGCGGTACCGGCGCGACCGAGGCTGACGGAAGCGGGGGGAATGTGTCGTGTCCACAGTGATCCGGTATCCTACCGGCTTCATGCGTGACGTTCCCGCCTGCCCGCACGGCGGCCCCGCCGATTCCGCTGTTTCCGGTGACTCCGCGTCCGGGGAGCCACCGGTTCGGCTCACGGCATGGGTGTCGGGGACCGTACAGGGTGTTGGTTTTCGTGCGTATGTTCGATCGAGGGGGCGTCGGCTCGGCCTGGTGGGTTCCGCGACCAACCTCGCGGACGGCCGGGTCGAGGTGATCGTCGAGGGTCCGCGCGCGGACTGCCAGACTCTGCTGGAAATGTTGCGGGCGGGACACACGCCCGGCCGGACGACGCAGGTGACGTACTCCTGGTCGCCGCCCAGCGGTGACCTGCTGAATTTTGTTCGTAAGTGACGCGTTTGTTGACACTCCCAATCGTCCGGTCCGGCATCAATCGTCCGGTCCGGTCCGGTCCGGTCCGGTCCGGTCCGGTCCGGTCCGGACCGGACCGGACCGGTGTGCGGGTGGGTCGCGGTGGGATGCCAGCGGGCTCGTGTGTACCGGGTTGGTAACGGTCCCGGCGCGTATCGGCCGGCTGACCGGCCGTGTCGGTGTGGGTGGCATGACAACCCGGTGACATGAGTGTCCGTCGTGCCGACGGACACTCCGACAGGCCCGGGTGTCCCCATCTCGACAAAACGCCGTAGTCGGCGAGTGGGGTATGGCATCGTCTTGACTTTCGGTCGCAAGACGTGCCATCCTCGATTCATTGTCTGGCGCGTCGTGTGGCCTGCCTGAGCCGGTTGGCCAGGTCGCAGCGCATCCCGCACCCGCTCGGTCACTCATCGTGGAGGACCACTATCATGGCGAAGGCCCTTTTCGGCCACGTCGGCTCTGGCAACGACGTTCGTTTGTCGTATGAGGTACGCCGACTTCGTGCGCGTGTAGCAGAACTGGAGGACGAGCTCGCGCGTAGCCGCGCTCTCAATGATGCTCTTGAAGGGGTCGATGTCTCGGATGAACTCCGAGCGTTCGAGGCAGAGCCCGCGCTGACCTGATCCTCCTGGACCCGCAGCGGGACCCAAGGGACGTTTCTCTTCATGGGGAACGTCCCTTTGTGTTGTCGGCGGCATTCATGAAACCTCCCGTCGAGGTTTCCCGCCATGCCTGTGACGTAGCGAGCTCCGTCGATTTCTGTCGGTGATACGATTCATCTTCCGGTGCCCGCCTGTCTCGGTCTCCGCCGGTCCCTGTCAGGCCGCCGCACCCGGCCCCGGTTCGCCACCGGACACCGCAGTATCGTGAGTACCCGATCGTCCCCTCGGGCATGGCGGCAGAGACGGGCCTACGCACGCATGGCGGGCCCGACCGTCGGTGACACTGTGCGGCCAACTGTCCGCGGCCCGTTCCCTGCGACAGCTGTCGGAGACCGGTGCACCTCAAAAGCCTCACCCTGCGGGGTTTCAAGTCGTTCGCGAGTTCGACGACTCTGCACCTTGAGCCCGGTATCACCTGCGTGGTCGGGCCGAACGGCTCCGGCAAGAGCAACGTCGTCGACGCCATGGCCTGGGTCCTCGGCGAGCAGGGGGCCAAGGCGCTGCGCGGCGGCACCATGTCCGACGTCATCTTCGCGGGTACCCCGTCGCGGCCGCCGCTGGGCCGCGCCGAGGTGCTGCTGACCATCGACAACACCGACGGCGCCCTGCCGATCGACTACAGCGAGGTCACCGTCGGCCGGCTGATGTTCCGCAGCGGCGAGAGCGAATACACGATCAACGGCAGCACCTGCCGGCTCCTGGACATCCAGGAGCTCATGAGTGACTCCGGGATCGGCCGCGAACTGCACGTCATCGTCGGGCAGGGGCAGCTCGACGCGGTCCTGCACGCCCGCCCGGAGGACCGCCGTGCCTTCGTCGAGGAGGCGGCCGGCGTGCTCAAGCACCGCAAGCGCAAGGAGAAGGCGCTGCGCAAGCTGGAGGCGATGGCCGCCAACCTCACCAGGCTCACCGACCTGTCCGCCGAACTGCGCCGTCAGCTCGGCCCGCTCGGCCGGCAGGCGGAGATCGCCCGTAAGGCGGGCGTCATCCAGGCGACGCTGCGTGACTCCCGGCTGCGGCTACTCGCCGACGACATCGTCACGGCCCGTGGCGACCTGGCAACCGACATCCGGGACGAGGAGGCGCTGCGAGCCCGTCTCGCCACGGTGGGCCGTACCCACACCGAGGGGCAGCGGCGCGAGCAGGAGCTGGAGGCGGCGCTGGCCGCGGTGACTCCGCGGGCCGCTGCCGCGGGCGAGGTCTGGCACGCCCTGGTATCCCTGCGGGAACGCATCCGGGGCACCCGGTCGCTGGCCGCCGAGCGGGCCCGGCTGCTGCGGGCCGGTGCCGAGGAGCAGCGCAGCGGCCGTGACCCCGAGCAGATGGAGCAGGAGGCCGCCGCGGTCCGGGAGCAGGAGAACGCGCTGCTGACCCGGCTGGACGCCGACCGCGACAGCCTCGAGGAGGTCGTCACCCGCCGGGCGCGGCTCGAAGCCGCGCTCGCCCAGGAGGAGAAGGCGCTGGTAGCGGCCGCGCGGGAGGCGTCGAGCCGGCGGGAGAACCTCGCCCGGTTGGCCGGCCGGGTCGAGGCTGCGAGATCCCGGGCCGCCAGCGCCGAGACGGAGATCGTCCGGATGTCCGAGGCGGTGGATGCGGCCCGGCTGCGCGGCGGGGAGACCAGCGACCAGCGGATCGCGCTCGAGTCGGAGCTCGCCCGGATCCGGACCACCCGCGGCGAGCTCACCGCGCGCCACGACGAGGCGGTGGCGGTGCACACCACCGCCACCGACCGGTTGGAGGAACTGCGCGCGCAGGAGCGTTCCGCCGAACGCGACCGGGCGTCCTGGCAGGCTCGCCGGGAGGCGCTGACCCTGTCGCTGACCCCGCGCGACGGTGCCGCGGCACTGCTGGACGCCGCCGCCGACAGCTGGACGCCCCCGCCCGCCGGCCAGACCGGCGCGGGTAGCGGAGCCGGCGGACCTGCCGGCAGGGGAAACAGGGGCAAAGAGCCCAAAGGGAAAAAGGGGAAGGCCGGCCGGGAGGCCGCCGGCGGGCAGGACAGGGTCGCCGCCGACGCCGCGGAGGTCGCGGACGTCGAGGTTCGTGTCGAACCGCCCACCGGCATCCTCGGCCGGCTCACCGGATGGCTGTCGGTCGAGCCGGGGGCGGAGGTGGCCGTCGCGACCGTGCTGGGCCCGGCCGCCGACGCCGTCGCCGTCGCCGGCACCGACGACGTCACCGCCGCGTTCGAGTGGCTGCGGGCGGTCGACGCCGGCCGGGCGTCCCTGGTCGTCGCCGCCGAGGGCGCGGCGCCGGGCGCCGCGGCCGACAGCGCGGCCGACCCGGCGCGGGCCCTGTCGCCACAGGCCCGCGGCGGTGGCGTACCCGCGGCCGATCTCGTGCGGGTCGGTGACCCGCGCTATGCCGCGGCTGTCGCGCGGATGCTCGCCGCCACCCTGGTGGTCGACGACCTCGCCGCCGCGGTGGAGGTGGTCCGGGCACATCCCGACATCCGGGCGGTCACCCGGGCCGGTGACGTGATCGGGCCGGCGCTGGCCACCGGCGGCAGCGCCCGGGCACCGTCCCTGCTGGAGCTGCAGGCCGCCGCCGAGGAAGCGGAGAGCCAGATGTTCGCCGCGGCCGGCCGCGGCGAACACGCCAGGGGAGCGGTCGCCGCCGCCGGGGAGGAGGTCACCCGGGCCCGCGGCGGGATCGACGAGGCGCTCGCGGCGCTGCACGGCGCCGACGCCCGGCACCGCGCGCTCTCCGAGCAGCTCTCCCAGCTGGAGCGGGCGAACCGCTCCGGCGCGGCCGAGATCGAACGGCTCGAACGGGCCCGCGCCCAGGCCGAGACAGCCCGTGACCAGGCATATGGCGCGCTGGCGGAGCTGGAGGCGGCGCTGGCCGCGGCCTCGGACGAACCAGAGAGCGGCGAACGCTCGTCAGCCGAACGCGACCGGCTGGTCGCGGCGACCTCGGCCGTGCGCGCCGAGGAGGTCGAGGCCCGGCTCGCCGTGCGCACCAGCGAGGAGCGGGCGCGGGCGCTGGCCGGCCGCGCGGACGCGCTGGTGCGTTCCGCCGCGAACGAACGTGCCGCGCGGATGGCCGCGGCGCGCCGCCGGGAGGTCCGGGAACGCCAGGCAGCGGTGGCCGCGGCGGCCGCCGACGCCGCCGACACCGCCCTGACCGCCCTGGAACGCTCTCTCGTCGCCGCCGACACCGAACGCCAGCGCGTCGAGGCGCTGCGCCGGCAGACCGAGTCCGACCTGACCGGCGTCCGTGAGCAGGTCCGCACGCTTGCCACCGAACTCGCCGCGCTGCGCGACGACGTCCATCGCGACGAGCTCGCCCGCGCCG
>NZ_CAAAFS010000303.1:0-3779 GCF_900634755.1 Protofrankia symbiont of Coriaria myrtifolia | reverse complement strand
CGGCGCGGGCGGCCGCCGCGGAGAAGCAGCTGAACCGTCTGGGCAAGGTCAACCCGTTGGCGCTGGAGGAGTTCGAGGCGCTGCAGGAGCGTGCGGCGTTCCTCTCCACCCAGCTCGACGACATCAAGAACACCCGTCGTGACCTGCTGCTGGTCGTCGCGGAGGTCGACGAGCGGGTGCGGGAGGTCTTCCGGGCGGCGTTCGCGGACACCGCGCGGGAGTTCGAGACGGTCTTCGCGACTCTCTTCCCCGGCGGTGAGGGCCGGCTCGTCCTGACCGACCCCGACGACATGCTCACGACGGGTATCGAGGTGGAGGCCCGGCCGCCGGGCAAGAAGGTCAAGCGGCTGTCGCTGCTGTCCGGTGGAGAGCGGTCGCTGACGGCGATTGCGCTGCTGCTGGCGATCTTCCGGGCCCGCCCGTCGCCGTTCTACGTCCTCGACGAGGTCGAGGCGGCTCTCGACGACCGCAACCTCGGCCGCCTGCTGGAGGCGCTGGAGGGGCTGCGGGAGAAATCCCAGTTGATTGTCATCACCCACCAGAAGCGCACGATGGAGATCGCTGACGCGCTCTACGGAGTGGCGATGCGTGGTGACGGGGTCACCACGGTGATCAGCCAGCGGTTGCGCGAGCGCGCCTCCGCCTGAGCCTCGGCCTGAGCACAGCACGCCTGGTCTGCCAGGATCGAAGGCGTGGAGTACGTCCTCATCATTATCGCGATCGTCGTGTTCGCCGTCGTCACGGCCGCTGGCCTGGTGGTGGGCACCCGCCGCCGCGGGCGGGCGGGCACCGCAGCCCCCGGCCACGCCCCCGACCGGCCGCAGCCAGGGACGGACTACCCGCCCGGGGTGGGTGACGACGCCGAGGTGCCGCGGGACTCCCCCCGCCGGACGGTCGACACGGTCGATCTCCCGGCCGACCTTGATATTCCCGCGCCCCCGACCGGGGCCGAGACCGGGCTGTACGAGCTGGAGCTGGAGAAGGTACCGGAGCTGGAGGTGCCGGCCCCGGCCGCGGGCCGGCTGGTGCGGCTGCGCGCGCGTCTGGCCCGCTCCCAGAGCAGCCTGGGCCGTGGCCTGCTGCTGTTGCTGTCCGGGGACAACCTCGACGAGGAGGTCTGGGAGGACGTCGAGACGACCCTGCTGGTCGCGGACGTCGGCGTCACGCCCACCGAGGAGCTGGTCGCGTCGTTGCGGACGAAGGTGAAGGTCCTCGGCGCGCGCCGGCCCGCGGACGTCCACGTCCTGCTGCGCGACGAGCTGCTTGCCCAGATCGGCACCAGCACCGACCGCACGGTTCAGGCGTTCGCGCAGGGCCGGCCGGCGAACATCCTCGTCGTCGGGGTGAACGGCACCGGCAAGACCACGACCTGCGGAAAGATCGCCCGTCTTCTCGTGGCGGATGGCCGGCGGGTCGTGCTGGGCGCGGCGGACACCTTCCGGGCCGCCGCCGCCGACCAGCTGGAGACCTGGGGCAGCCGGGTCGGGGCGTACACGGTGCGCGGCAGCGAGGGCGGCGATCCGGCGTCGGTGGCCTTCGAGGCGGCCAAGCGGGGGATCAGCGACGGCGTCGACACGGTGGTGATCGACACCGCGGGCCGTCTGCACACCAAGACCGGCCTGATGGACGAGCTCTCCAAGATCAAGAAGGTGGTCGCCAAGCTCGGCCCCGTCGACGAGGTGCTGCTGGTGCTGGACGCGACCACCGGCCAGAACGCGGTCGAGCAGGCCAGGGTCTTCACTCAGGCGGTGGACATCACCGGGGTCGTGCTGACCAAGCTCGACGGCACCGCCAAGGGCGGCATCGTGATCGCCGTACAGCGGGAGCTCGGTGTCCCCGTGAAGCTGATCGGCCTGGGGGAGGGTCCGGACGACCTCGCGCCCTTCGAGCCGGAGGCGTTCGTCGACGCGCTGCTCGGGGACCCGCCGGACTGAGCCGCGACACGTGGGCGACAAAGTCCTGAAACGCAACATCGGAACGTACAACGCAACACAGCAGGTGAGCCGGTAGAACCAGGCCGGGGACCACGGTGTGGCCACTGGGTCCGGCGCCGAAGCTTCTTCCGTACCCGCATGCCGCGACCTACAGTGCCGGGGTGAGGATTTCACTCCCGGTCGGTGGCGACGGCCGGGATGGACGACGTCCGGCGAGGTGTCCCCACCATCCTCGGTGTGGAGGGCGGAGATCACGGCGGGTCCGCCTGTGATCGTCGTGTGGGTGCGCCTCGCCGGGGCTTGGTGATCTTTGTGGTTCCGTCGGGCGGGGCGTTGCCGAGCGGTCCGGCTCCGGTCCGGGCCGGTGGGTGCGTACCCTGAGAGTTGCGGTCCGCCAGCGATCCCGGAGTGTGCGCGTGTTCGACACCCTGTCCAGCCGTCTCGACAAGGCCTTCTCGTCACTGCGTGGCAAGGGGCGGCTGTCCGAGGCCGACATCAGTGCGACCGCCCGGGAGATCCGGGTGGCGTTGCTGGAGGCCGACGTCGCTCTGCCGGTGGTCCGGGCCTTCGTCGGCGCCGTTCGGGAGCGGGCCAGGGGCGAGGAGGTCTCGACCTCGCTGAACCCCGCCCAGCAGGTCATAAAGATCGTCAACCAGGAGCTGGTCACGATCCTGGGCGGCGGGACGACCACCCTGCGGTTCGCCCGGACGCCACCCACCGTCATCCTGCTGGCGGGCCTGCAGGGGACGGGCAAGACGACGCTGGCCGGCAAGCTCGGCCGGTGGCTGAAGGAGCAGGGTCACACCCCCCTGCTCGTCGCCGCCGACCTGCAGCGCCCGAACGCCGTCACGCAGCTTCAGGTCGTCGCCGGCCAGGCCGGTGTGGACGTGTACGCGCCCGAGCCCGGCAACGGCGTGGGCGACCCGGTCGCGGTCGCCCGCGCCGCCGTGGAGCATGCCCGCCGCCGCCTGCACGACGTGGTCGTCGTCGACACCGCGGGCCGGCTCGGCGTGGACGCCGACATGATGCGCCAGGCCGCCGACATCCGGGACGTGACGTCCCCGGACGAGATCCTGTTCGTCGTCGACGCCATGATCGGCCAGGATGCCGTCACCACCGCGCAGGCGTTCGCCGACGGGGTGGGCTTCACCGGGGTGGTGCTCACCAAGCTCGACGGTGACGCCCGTGGCGGTGCCGCGCTGTCGGTCGCGCACCTGACCGGCCGTCCGATCATGTTCGCCTCCACCGGTGAGGCGCTGGACGACTTCGACGTCTTCCACCCCGAGCGGATGGCCTCGCGCATCCTCGGGATGGGCGATGTCCTCACCCTCATCGAGCAGGCCGAGAAGGCATTCGAGGCCGAGCAGGCCGAACAGCTGGCGGCGAAGATGGCCGCCTCCGAGTTCACCCTCTCCGACTTCCTCGAGCAGATGCTCACCGTCCGCAAGATGGGGCCGATCGCCAACCTGCTCGGGATGCTGCCCGGCATGGGGCAGATGAAGGATCAGCTCGCCCAGATCGACGACCGGGACGTCGATCGAGTGGTGGCGATCATCCGGTCGATGACGCCCGCTGAGCGTGACGATCCGCGCATCCTGCAGGCCTCCCGCAAGGCGCGGGTCGCCCGCGGCTCCGGGGTGACAGTCACCGAGGTCAACCAGCTCCTCGACCGGTTCGAGGAGGCGCGCAAGGTCATGAAGCAGATGGCCGGCGGCCTCGGTGGGCCCGGTGGGGCGCTGCGCGCGAAGTCGGCCGCGGGCCGCAAGGCCGCCAAGAAGGCCAAGGGCGCGAAGCGCAAGGGCAACCCCGCCGCCCGCGCCGCGCATCAGGGCCGACAGGTCGGGC
>NZ_CAAAFS010000302.1:0-7980 GCF_900634755.1 Protofrankia symbiont of Coriaria myrtifolia | reverse complement strand
GCCCGGCGGGCCCGCCGGGCAGGCGCCCGGGCTCGGCGAGGGCGAGCTGCCCGACCTGTCGGCCCTGATGCGCGGCGAGGGTCTGCCCGGTGGCGCTTTCCCGCCGCCCGGGCAGGGGCATGGCCGGCGGCGCTGATGGCGCTGGCGGCGCCACCGGCGCCCGGGCACACCCCGCGTCGGGCGATCTGGCAAACTGGGATGGCGGTCCGGGGTTTCCGCCCTGGTCCCGTTCACCATCGGCGCCGCGAGTGGCGTCCGGCAAACCCAGCTACCGGTACTCCGCATCCGCACCTGTGGTGTCCGGTGACTACTGACGTACGTCTGGAGCAGTTCGACAATCGTGGCAACCAAGATCAAACTTCAGCGCCTCGGCAAGATGCGCGAGCCGCACTACCGGATCGTCGTCGCGGACGCCCGTACCAAGCGGGACGGACGGGTCATCGAGACGATCGGGCAGTATCACCCGAAGTCCGACCCGAGCATCATCAAGGTCGACGGTGAGCGCGCCGGATACTGGCTCGGTGTCGGTGCCCAGCCGACCGAACCGGTACTCGCGATCCTCAAGGTCACCGGTGACTGGCAGAAGTTCAAGGGTCTTCCCGCCCCACCACCGGTGAAGGTCGCCGCCCCCAAGGCCGACAAGCGCGAGGTGTTCCAGGCTGCGGCCAAGGCCGCGGCCGGTCTCACGGACAAGCCCGCCACCACGCCGAAGAAGGGCAAGAAGGCGACGGAGGACGCGCCCGCCGCTGGGAAGACCGAGCCGGCGGCGGCCGAGTCGCAGGCTCCGGAGGGGCAGTAAGTGCTGGAAGCCGCCCTCGAGCATCTTGTTCGGGGCATCGTCGACCACCCGGACGATGTGCACGTGAACCTGCAGTCGGGCCGGCGGGGTCGCACCCTCCAGGTCCGGGTACATCCGGACGATCTCGGCAAGGTCATCGGGCGCGGCGGGCGGACAGCCCGCGCGCTACGGACGGTCATGGCCGGGGTGGGTGGCCGGGGCCTGCGGGTCGATGTGATCGACGTCGACCGGTAGGGCCGTCTGCAGATGACTGTCGGAACACACGGCGAAAGCGCCACCAGCCGGCCGCGGTCCGCGGCAGCGCGTGACGGAGACGGTCCTGCCGCCGACCCGGCGGCGGACGAGCCGGTCGTGGTCGGCCGGATCGGCCGTCCCCACGGCATCCGGGGCGAGGTGACGATCGACGTCCGTACGGACGTTCCCGAGCGCAGGTTCGCGCCCGGGACGCACCTGTGTGGCGAGCCGCCCACGGCCACGCCGCTGATGGTGGCTGTGGCGCGTTGGCACGCCGGCCGCCTGCTGGTGCGCTTCGAGGGCGTCGGCGACCGCGACGCCGCCGAGGCCCTGCGCGGTCGCGTTCTCACCATCGCCGCCGGTCAGGCGGGCCAGGCCGCGGACGACGGCGACGAGGATGCCGGCAACCTGTGGTGGGACCGCGACCTCGTCGGACTGCGGGTGGTCACGGTTGATGATGCCGACGTGGGCACGGTCGTCGACGTCGTCCACACGCCCGCCGGGGAACTGCTCGCCGTCGAGCACGTCGGCGGCCGTGAGGTGCTCGTCCCGTTCGTGCGTGAGATCGTGCCGACGGTCGAGGTGCCGGTCGGCCGGATCGTCGTCGACCCGCCACCGGGCCTGTTCGACCTGGAGTAGCGCGGCGGACCTGGAGCAGCGGAGCGGTTGTGCGCGTCGACATAGTTACGATCTTCCCCGACTATCTCAGCCCGCTGGAGCTGTCCCTGGTCGGTAGGGCCCGCGCGCGCGGCATCCTCGACGTCCACCTGCACGACCTGCGGCAGTGGGCCGACGACGTGCATCGCAGTGTCGACGACGCCCCCTACGGCGGTGGGCCGGGCATGGTCATGCGTCCGCAGCCGTGGTGGGCTGCGCTGACCGAGATCCGCGCGCTGGGCGCGGCGGACGGCCGGCGGCCCCGGATCGTCGTCCCGACCCCGGTCGGACGGCCCTTCACGCAGGCGTACGCCGCCGATCTCGCCGACGTGCCATGGCTGGTGTTCTGCTGCGGCCGTTACGAGGGCATCGACGCGCGTGTCATCGACGAGTGGGCCGACGACGAGATCTCCATCGGGGACTACGTTCTCGCCGGGGGAGAGGTCGCCACCCTGGTCATCCTGGAGGCGGTCACCCGGCTGCTGCCCGGCGTGGTCGGCAACGCCGAGTCCGTGACGGACGACTCCTTCACCGACGGCCTGCTGGAGGCCCCGGTGTACACCCGGCCGGCGGTGTGGGGTGACCGTGAGGTCCCGGCCGTGCTGCGCTCCGGCGACCACGCCGCCATCGGCCGGTGGCGGCGGGCCGAAGCCCTGCGGCGGACCGCGCAACGCCGTCCGGACCTGCTCGCCCGCCAGGACCAGGCGGCGGCGGACGATGGCTCGGGTGGGGCCGGCTCGAACGCGCGTGTGGCACAGTAGGATACGGTTTCCGGCCGTCCGCCGCACCGGGTGACATCACTCGGCGTGAGCGGGCACCGAGCGGATGCCATCAGGGGCCAATGCCAGCACAACTGCCAGCACAACTGCCAGCACGGCCCGCTGGTGCGCAGACCGCTGGTGTGTGGTCCGCTAGTAGGTGCTCCGTTACAGTGGCTCACCTCCGCCGGCCGGACCAGGCCCGACCCGTCCCGTCATCACCGCGAGAAAGCGACTGCCATGCAAACCCTGGACAGCCTCGACGCCGCGTCACTGAGGACCGACGTCCCGACGTTCTGGCCGGGCGACACCCTGAAGGTTCATGTTCGTGTCGTCGAGGGCAACCGCCAGCGCATCCAGGTCTTCCAGGGCGCCGTGATCCGGCGGCAGGGCGGCGGCGTGCGCGAGACCTTCACGGTCCGTAAGGTCAGCTTCGGTGTCGGCGTGGAGCGGACCTTCCCCGTCCACAGCCCGGTGATATCCAAGATCGAAATTGTCACCCGCGGGGACGTTCGCCGCGCGAAGCTCTACTACCTGCGTGATCTGCGTGGCAAGGCGGCGAAGATCAAGGAGAAGCGCCGGCCGGCGTAGGCCGTGCCCGGCCGGCCGTGGCGGTTTGGCGGGCCAGAGCTGACACTGGAACTGAGGATGGCTGACACGACCGGCTGTGGTGCAGCCGTTGCGGCATGATCGCAACCGGTGCGTGTGGCGACCCGAACATCGGACACGCGTCCGCCGTGGCGTCGTTGGAGCCGGCCAGGCGCGTAGGGTGGTCAGCGATCGTTTTCAACCGGGTTCCCCGGACAGCACATTCCAGCCCGAGTCGGCGAACCCATGAGGTGGCGCGGTGAGTGGAGCCGAGCACAGTCGTCCGATGCGCTGGGGTGGGCCTCCGCCCGCCGGCTCCACGGGCGGCCGCGAGGACGACGCGGTCGACACGCCCGGAGAGCGGATCGGCTCCCCCCTACCGGCCGACGACGAAGCGGCCGGGTCCACATCGGCTACCACCCGGCCGCAGCCGGGTCCGGTCGGCGTGCCTGGCCGGAATCAGGGGCACCCGGCCGCTGTCCCCGACGACGGCCGGCCGGCCGGCCGTCAGACCGAGGCCGTAGGCGACGCTACCGGGGAGAACGTCATCGGTGAGAACCTGACCGGTCAGGAGTTCCCGGAGCCCCAGCGGGCCGGGGTGGATGCCACGGACGGCCTGCCCACCCGCCAGCGCCCGGGCCGCGGCGGCCGCGGTGGCCGCGGCTCGTTCGCCCGTGAGCTGCCGTTGCTGGTCCTGATCGCCTTCCTGCTCGCCCTGCTCATCAAGGCGTTCCTCGTCCAGGCGTTCTGGATACCGACCGTGTCGATGGAGCGCACCCTGCTGGTCAACGACCGGGTGCTGGTCAACAAGCTCGTCTACCGTTTCCGGGACGTCCACCGTGGCGAGATCGTGGTGTTCAACGGGGACGGGACCGGTTTCGAGCGGGCCGAGGTCCTGGTCACTCCGCCGGGCAACGTCTTCTCCCGGGCGCTGCGGTCGGTGCAGGGGATGCTCGGCCTCGGCGCGCCCAGTGACAAGGACTTCATCAAGCGTGTCATCGGTGTGGGCGGTGACACCGTCGCGTGTTGTGACGCCCAGGGACGGGTGACGGTCAACGGCCAGCCGCTGGACGAACCGTACGTGTACGAGAACAGCCCGCTCGGCGGGGGCCGTGAGTTCGAGCCGGTGAAGGTGCCACCCGGCGAGCTGTGGGTCATGGGTGACCACCGCGGTGAGTCCTCGGACTCCCGGGTGAACGGCACCATCCCGCAGAGCAAGGTCGTCGGCCGGGCCTTCGTGCGGGTCTGGCCCCTGAGCCGGATGGCGATCCTGAGCCCGCCGAACATCTTCGCCGCCGCGGGTGCGCAGGCGGCGGGCGCCGCGCCGCTTGCCGGCGCCGGGCTGGCGGGAGCGGCGATGGTGGGCGTCGCCACCACGGCGCGGCGCAGGCGAGCCTCGCCCGGTACCCTGCCGACGCGACCGGTGAAACGGCTCGGGAGGAACGCAGGTGACGACAACGGCGACGGCCCGTCAGCCCACCGCGACGGCCGCCGGTCGCGGTGGCGCCCGGCGGCCCGCCGAGGGCGTCCGGCTGCGGCCCCTCCCGCCGTTCGCGCCGACCGGCGCGGCGGTCCGAGGTGAGAGCGGGCTGTGGGGCTGTGAGCGTCTCCTGCGGCGCCGGGGGTTCGCGCCCGTGGCCGGCGTCGACGAGGCCGGCCGTGGCGCGTGCGCGGGGCCGCTCGTGGTGGCCGCTGTCGTCCTCCCCGCGAACGGGTCGCGCCGCCTCGTCGATCTCGCGGACTCCAAGCGGTTGTCGCCGCGGTTACGTGAACAGGTGTTCGACGAGATACTGTCTGTCGCCCAGGCGTGGGCGACCGTCGTGATCCAGTCATCCGAGATCGACGCGTGCGGTGTGCACGTGGCGAACATCGCCGGGATGCGCCGGGCTGTGGCACGCCTGGGCCGGCGGCCGGGGTACGTCCTCACCGACGGGTTCGCGGTGCCGGGGCTGGGGGTCGCCTCCACCGCCGTGCTCAAGGGTGACCAGGTCGTCGCCTGTGTGGCGGCCGCGTCGGTGGTGGCCAAGGTGACCCGGGACCGGATCATGAAAGATCTCCACCACAGGCATCCCGAGTACGATTTCGCCCAGCACAAGGGGTATGTAACGGCCGGGCACGCCGCGGCACTGTCCGCGTACGGGCCGTGCGAACAGCATCGGATGTCGTATGTCAATGTGGCACAAGCTCAACGTGAACGACTGGCGCGGCTGGAGGACGCCGTGACACGGACCGGGCTACCCAGCGCGACGGAGAGCGCATGAGCGCCGAAGACCTCGAGAAGTACGAGACCGAGATGGAGCTCCAGCTCTACCGTGAGTACCGGGACGTCGTCGGTCTCTTCTCCTATGTGATCGAGACGGAGCGTCGCTTCTATCTCGCGAACGACTACCAGATCGAGGCCCGCAACAGCGCCGGTGAGATCTTCTTTGAACTCACCCTGCGTGATGCCTGGGTCTGGGACATGTTCCGGCCGGCGAGGTTCGTGAAGAACGTTCGAGTGGTCACGTTCAAGGACATCAACGTCGAGGAGCTGACCAAAGCCGAGCTCTAACCTGTGGACGGGCGAATGACGCAGGCCCGTTTTGTCCACAGATCGGCAGCTGATCTCGTTCTGTCCGTTTTCGCCAGTCATCCTGATCTCCACGGGCGCGTCCGTCGCCCGTGGACGGGAGCGCGCGATGCGGGTCAAGGACGTACTCGGGCGGTTCGGGGAGGACACCGCCGCCCGGCATCTGTCGCGGTGCGGGATGGAGATCCTCGACCGTAACTGGCGATGCGCGGCCGGTGAGATCGACATTGTTGCCCGGGACGGCTCGTGTCTGGTGTTCTGCGAGGTCAAGACCCGCTCCGGGGACCGCTACGGCACACCGGCGCAGGCCGTGGTGCCGGCAAAGGCCGCTCGTATCCGCCGGGTGGCGCTCGTCTGGCTGCGTGACCACGAGCACGCGCTGATGCCGCTGCGCTTCGACGTGGTCGAGGTGTACCGCACCCGTAACAACCCGCCGCGGGTGGAGCATCTGCGCGGGGCGTTCTGATGGCGCTGGCGCGGGCGTTCAGCGTCGCGGTCGTGGGGGTGCACGGGCATCTCGTCGAGGTCGAGGCGGATCTCGCGAACGGGCTGCCGGACATCACCCTTGTCGGGCTGCCGGACACCTCCCTGCACGAGGCCCGGGACCGCATCCGGGCCGCGATCGTCAACTCCGGCCAGCAGTGGCCGAGCCAGCGGATCACGGTCGGGCTCTTCCCGGCGACCCTGCCGAAGTCCGGCAGTGGGTTCGACGTGGCGATGGCCGCCGCGATCCTCGGAGCGGCGGCCACCGTCCCCCCGGCGGCGCTGCGCTCCCGGGTGCTGCTCGGGGAACTGGCGCTCGACGGCAGGCTGCGGCCGGTCCGCGGGGTGCTGCCGGCGACGATCGCGGCGCTCGACGCCGGCATCGAACGTGTCGTCGTGCCCGAGGCGAACGGCCCGGAGGCCGCGCTCGTCCCGGGGGCCGTCGTCGAACCGGTGAAGGATCTCGACTGCCTGGTCCGGCTGCTGCGCGGGGAGTACGAGCCGGATCCGCCGGCGGCGGCGGCCGCCACCGACACGGCGCGTTCCGCGGCTGCCGGTGTCGGCGATCTCGCCGACGTGGCGGGCCAGCCGCGCGGCCGGCTCGCCATCGAGGTGGCGGCCGCCGGCGGCCACCACCTGTTCATGCAGGGACCACCGGGCAGTGGCAAGACCATGCTGGCCGAGCGGCTGCCGGGCCTGCTGCCCGCGCTCGACACCGAGGCCGCCCTCGAGGTGACCGCGGTGCACTCGGTGGCCGGGCTGCTGCCCGAGGACTGCCCGCTGGTGCTCCGTCCGCCGTACCGCAACCCGCATCATTCGGCCACGCCGGCCGCGCTCGTCGGAGCGGGCTCGACCGTGCTGCGCCCGGGCCTGGCCAGCCAGGCGCACCGGGGTGTGCTGTTCCTCGATGAGGCGCCGGAGTTCTCCCGCCCCACCCTCGACGCGCTGCGCCAACCGCTGGAAAGCGGGGTGATCGAACTGGCGCGGGCCCGGGTGAGCGCGCGGTTTCCCGCTCGTTTCCTGCTGGTGCTCGCGGCGAACCCGTGCCCGTGCGCCCGGGCGGGCGCCGCCATGGCCAGGGCGTGCGAGTGCCCGAGCCTGGTACGCCGGCGCTACCTCTCCCGGCTGTCAGGTCCGCTGCTCGACCGGGTGGACCTGCAGGTCGAACTCGCCGCGCCCAGCCGGGCCGAACTGCGTGCGGACGCCAGGTACGCCGACACCTCGGCGGTCGCGGCGGGGCGGGTCGAAGCGGCGCGAGCGGCCACGGCCTCCCGGCTGGCCGGTACGCCGTGGCGCACCAACGCGGAGATCCCCGGTGCCGCCCTGCGGCGGACGTGGGCACTGCCGGCGAAGGTGACCCGTCCAGCCGATCTCGCCTTCGAGTCCGGGCAGCTCACCGCGCGTGGTCTGGACCGTGTCCTGCGGGTGGCCTGGACGCTCGCGGACCTGGCCGGCCTGCCCGCCCCGGGGCCGACCCAGATCGGGATGGCGCTGGACCTGCGGCTGCCCGGGAGGCAGCAGTGACGGCCACCGACAGCGAGCGGCTGGCCAGGGCGGCACTGTCCCGCGCGGTCAACTCGGACCGGTCGGCGGTCGGCGTCGAGGTGGCCCGGCGCGGCGCCGTGGCCGTCTGGGCCGACCTGCGCGGCCGTTATCCCGACGTCGACCCGGAACACGACCTGGGCCTGCTTGCGGCCCTCGATGGGCGGTTCATCTGCCCGGGGGACCCGGAGTGGCCGTCCGTGCTGATCGCCCTCGGCCGGCTGTCCGACGGCCCGGAGCCGGAGGCGGGGGAGCCGTTCGGGCTGTGGGCCCGTGGGGAGGGGGACCTGAGCCGGTTGTGCGAACGGGCGGTGGCGGTGGTGGGCTCCCGGGCGGCGACCGCCTATGGG
>NZ_CAAAFS010000301.1:0-2196 GCF_900634755.1 Protofrankia symbiont of Coriaria myrtifolia | reverse complement strand
TGTGCGAACGGGCGGTGGCGGTGGTGGGCTCCCGGGCGGCGACCGCCTATGGGACCACCATCGCGGCCGACCTCGCCGCCGGGCTCGCGGACCGGGGCTGGACGATCGTTTCCGGCGCGGCATTCGGTATCGACGCGGCGGCCCATCACGGGGCGCTGGCGGCCGCCGGCCCCACGATCGCGGTCCTGGCCGGCGGGGTCGACATTGCGTATCCCCGGGCCCACACCGAACTGCTGGCACGGATCCGTGACAACGGGCTGGTCGTCAGCGAAGCGGCGCCCGGAAGCCCGCCGTACCGGGGGCGTTTCCTGACCCGCAACAGGATCATCGCCGGGCTGGCCAGGGGCACGGTTCTCGTCGAGGCGGGCCACCGCAGCGGCGCGCTGAACACCGTCCGGCACGCCCGCCGTCTCGGGCGGGTGGTGATGGCCGTGCCGGGGCCGGTCACGAGTGCCGCCAGCGTCGGATGCCACCGCCTGCTGCGGACCCACCGCGAACAGACCGTCCTGGTCACCGATGCCGCCGAGGTCTGTGAGGAGATCGGCGGCATCGGCGAGCTCGCCGAGTACCCACCGGCGGACACCGGCAGTCGCGACGGTCTGCCCGAGCTGGTCCGTCGCATGCTGGACGTGATGCCGGCCCGCAGTTCGGTGGGAGCGGCGGTGCTGGCACAACGGCTGGGGGAACGGCCCGAAACGGTGCAGGCGCTGATGGGCCCGCTGGTCGTCGAGGGCCTGGTCGAGCTGCGCGGCGACGGATACCGCCTGACAGCACTGGGCCGAGCGCCGTCCGCGGCCGGCAGGGCCGGCGCGGCTGACGAGGCCGGTGCGACCGGTACAGCCGGCTGAGGCTGGTGTGCCGGGGCGTCGTGGGCCGGCCGGTCGGTGTTGACACGAAGCTGATCGAAGGACACCGTGCGGTGGATGGGCGGTGCGGTCGCTGACTCCCGGGATCCGGTTACCGGGGATACCACCGCTTCCCAGAGCATCGCCCCGCTGGACAGCGCGTCCCGGGACACCGCACCCCGAGACAGCGCCCCGCGGGACAGCGCCTGCCCGGACCGTGTTCCGCGGGACAGCGCTTCCCGGAACACCGCCCCGCGGGACATGACGGCCCGCAGGGAAACGGGGGCCCGCGGGGACACGGGGGTTTCCCGGGCTGCCGGGGTCTGCCGGGAGGCCGAGGTTTCCTGGGACGTCGCGGTTTCGGCATACCTTCGTCATCTGGCGACTGAACGTGACCGATCTCCGGAAACCGTTCGCGCCTACCGGGCCGATCTAGCCCATCTGCGCGGGTACGCCCAGGAGGTCGGGCTCGACGGGCCTACCGGTGTCGATCTCGGGGTGCTGCGCGGATGGCTTGCCGGGATGCGGGCCCGTGGGGCCGCCGCCACCACGCTGGCCAGGCGGGCCTCGGTGGCGCGCGGCTTCAGCGCGTTCGCGGCCCGGCAGGGATGGCTGGCCGCCGACGTCGCCGAGCGGCTGGCAGGCCCCCGGCGGCCCGCGTCACTACCGACGGTGCTGACCGCCGCCCAGGCATGGGAGCTGTTGGCGGCCCGCCCCCGGCCGCTCCCGGACGGTGGTGACCCGCCCGCGGCCGGCCAGAGCGCGGCCGGCCAGAGCGCGGTCGTCGTCCGTGACGACGCCGTCCTCGAGCTGCTGTACGCCACCGCCACCCGGGTCAGCGAACTGTGCGGTCTCGACATCGACGACGTCGACGACGAGCGACGGCTGGTGCGGGTCCGCGGCAAGGGCGGCCGTGAACGTGCCGTTCCCTTCGGCGTGCCCGCCCAGCGGGCCCTGCGGAACTGGCTCGCGGCCGGTCGTCCGACGCTCGCCGTGGCCGGCAGCGGGCGGGCGCTGTTCCTGGGGGTGCGGGGCCGCCGGCTCGACCCCAGGACGGTCCGGCGCATCCTGGCCGCCCGGACCGCCACGGCAGACGGGATCGGGCCGATCAGCCCGCACGGCATCCGCCACTCCGCGGCCACGCATCTGCTGGCAGGCGGCGCGGATCTCCGGTCGGTACAGGAGTTCCTCGGTCATGCCAGCCCGGCCACGACGCAGATCTACACCCATGTCACACCGCAACGGCTGCGTGCCGCGTTCGAGCAGAGTCATCCGCGGGCCTGACGGCCGGGGAGAGCCCAGCGGCCGGGCAACGGTGGCAGGTGATCCCATCCGAGGAGCCCTAGTAGAC
>NZ_CAAAFS010000300.1:0-19935 GCF_900634755.1 Protofrankia symbiont of Coriaria myrtifolia | reverse complement strand
ACCTATACCCCACACATTAGCGGCGACAGTCTACGAGGAGCAAGCGGTCTCATCCGAGGGGCAGCAGGCGCGGGGAACGGCGCCGGAGCAGGCCGAGCGGGTCGAGATAGCGGCTCCCCTCGAGCAGGCCCCAGTGCAGGCAGGCGGCAGCGGGGCAGCCGGGATGCCCGGCGGCCAGCCGGCCGATCGGTTCGCCCGCGGCCACCGTCCGGCCGGCCGCCACGGTCGGCTCCACCGGCTCGTAGGTCGTCCGCAACGATCCGTGGCTGACGGTCGTCACACCGCGTCCAGCGATCGTTCCGGCGAACGTGACGACGCCTCGGCCGGCGGCCCGCACCTGCGTCCCCGGGGCGGCCACCAGGTCGACGCCGCGGTGGCCGGGGCCGTACGGCGACGACGGCGGGCTGAAGGCGCGGCCGAGGATGAGCGTTCCGTCCAGCGGGGCGCGCCAGAGCGGGCCTGATGGCGCTGTGACGGCACGCCCCGGTGACACCGGGTTCATGCCGGTGCCGCTCCCGAGCGGTACCGGCCCCTCGGATACCGGCCCCTCGGATACCGGTGCCGTGATGGCCGGCCGCGTGGGCGCCGGCTGTACGGAGGAGACGGGGGAGACGGCCGCCCGGGTGCCGTAGCCGGTCAGCGGATGCGGCCATCCGGTGGCCACCAGGGCGAGCAGCGCGGCCGTCAGCAGCAGGAGAAGCAACGGACGGTGTCGGGACGGCGGGATCATGGCGCCTCCGGATTTCCGGGCCGCCGCCGCGATATCATGATCAAAATGATCATGACTGTGTCGTCGACGGCCGTGAGCGTGCGGCGGGCGGGTGGCTGGCGGACCGTCGCCGGCACGGCAGGTGCGACCGTGACGCCCGAGCCCGGGCGCCGGGGCGCGTCCGTGGTGATCCGCGCACGTTCCCGCTGCTGCCACGGTGACCGGTGCGGGCCCGGCGGTCACGGCCGGACGGGCTCCTGTGGACAACCTGCCGATTGCGAGCCGGTCCGTGCACAACCCCCGTCCGGGTCGCCCGTACCCGCTGTGGACGACCCGCCTGTGGACAACCCGCCTGTGGACAACCCGCTGGGGGGCGGCACGCGGGTGGGCGTAGGATTGGGGCACGGCTCGAACGGTCGAGCTGAATCCACACGCCCTTCTCCGCCCACCCTCCCGGTGCGGCTGGAAGGCTCCCTCGGTCCGCTGCCATCCGCGGCGGTAGGGGCCAGCAGGGCGTCAGGGGTCCCGGTCGCTGGCCGGGGCCGGTAACCGAGGTGCGTCGGTACCCCCGGCGCAGAAGGGAGCGACGAGCCGTGGCCGTCGTCACCATGAAGCAGTTGCTCGAAAGCGGTGTGCATTTCGGACACCAGACGAAGCGCTGGAACCCGAAGATGAAGCGTTTCATCTTCACGGAGCGCAACGGCATTTACATCATTGACCTGCAGCAGACCCTGTCCTACATCGACCGTGCCTACGACTTCGTCAAGGAGACCGTCGCGCACGGTGGCACCGTCCTGTTCATCGGCACGAAGAAGCAGGCTCAGGAAGCCATCGAGGAGCAGGCGCAGCGGGTCGGCATGCCCTACGTCAAGGAGCGTTGGCTCGGTGGCATGCTCACCAACTTCTCCACGGTGTACAAGCGCCTCCAGCGGCTGAAGGAGCTCGAGGAGATCGAGCTGACCGGCGGCACCGAGGTTCGGACGAAGAAGGAACAGCTCGTGCTGTCCCGGGAGAAGGCCAAGCTCGAGCGGACCCTTGGCGGTATCCGGGACATGACCCGGGTGCCGAGCGCGGTCTGGGTCGTCGACACGAAGAAGGAGCACATCGCCGTCGGGGAGGCCCGCAAGCTCGGCATCCCGGTCGTCGCGATCCTGGACACCAACTGCGACCCGGACGAGGTCGACTACCCGATCCCCGGCAACGACGACGCCATCCGCTCCGCGACCCTGCTCACCCGGGTGGTGGCCGACGCCGTGGCGGACGGGCTGGTGGCCCGTGCGGGTGGGACGACGTCGGCGGACGTCAAGCCGGAGACGCCCAGCGGCGGGGAGCCACTGACCGAGTGGGAGCAGGAGCTGCTGCGGGGGCAGGTGTCCTCCGCCGACGCGCCGGCCACGGCCGGCTCCGAGGCGCAGCAGCCGGCTGGTCAGGCGCCGGCCGCGCCGGCCGTGCCGGCCCACCCCGACTCCGACACGGTCTCCGCGGTGGGCGCCGCGACCGCCCGGGTCTGACCAGCCGTCCCGGACGCTGGCCTGCCCGGCCTTCGTGCGGTACCCGCCAGCACATCCTCGCAAGATCCAGTAGCGACCCTACGGGGACACCGGGGCCCGGCAGCGTGAACGTGAAGAAGTGACGATCGCGCTGCCCGCGGCCCCGGTGGCTCCCACCAACACCAGCAGCCGGATGGAACGAGAAGAGCACCATGGCAGAAATCACCGCCGCTGACATTCGCAAGCTCCGGGAACTCACCGGCGCCGGGATGAGCGACGTCAAGAAAGCGCTCGTCGAGAACGACGGCGACTTCGAGAAGGCCAGGTCCTGGCTGCGGGAGAAGGGCCTGGCGCAGGTCGCCAAGCGGGCTGGGCGCAGCGCCTCCAACGGCCTGGTGGAGTCCTACCTGCACAAGACCGACCCGCAGCTGCCCCCCACCATCGGTGTCCTGCTGGAACTGAAGTGCGAAACCGACTTCGTCGCGAAGACCGACCAGTTCAAGCAGCTCGCGCGGGACATCGCGCAGCACGTCGCGGCGGCGGATCCGCTCTACGTGACCGCGGAGCAGATCCCGAACGAGGTTCTCGAGCAGGAGAAGAAGATCTACGAGGCCGCGGCCCGCGAGGAGGGCAAGCCCGAGCAGGCGCTCCCGAAGATCGTGGAGGGGCGGCTGAACGGCTACGTGAAAGCGGTCGTCCTGCTTGAGCAGCCCTGGGTCCGAGACGGCAAGATCACTATCCGCGCGCTGCTGGAGCAGGCGGGATCCTCGCTCGGCGAGAAGATCGAGGTTGGCCGGTTCGCCCGGTTCAACGTCAAGACGGCCTGACGGGCCAGGGCCGGTTCCGGCCAGCGGTCCCGGCCCTGGCCCTGGCCCCGGCTTCTCCTCAGAGACGTTTTGCCCCTGCTGCCCGTCATGTGTACGTCCAGGTGTACGTCAAACGAACCGGAGGTGGCGGTCAGAGGTTCTGCGACCCGATCGGGTAGGGCAGACTACTCGCAGTGCATATCCACCGGCCGATGATCGTAGCCGACGGCGAGGGGGCCGCTCGTGATCGAAAACGCCATCAGGGACGCGGAAGCGGCTACACCCCATAGTGGCGTTGCCGAGGTGCACTGGCGACGGGTGTTGCTGAAGCTCTCCGGTGAGGCATTCGCCGGTGGCGAGCCACTGGGCATCGACCCGGAGACGCTCGCGACGATCGCTCGCCAGATCGCCGAGGTGAGCCGGACCGGTATCGAGGTCGCGATCGTGGTCGGTGGCGGCAACATGTTCCGTGGCCATCTGCTGGCCGAACGTGGTGTCGACCGAGCCCGGGCCGACTACATGGGCATGCTCTGCACCGTGATCAACTGCCTGGCCCTCCAGGACGCCCTCGAGCGCGAGGGAGTCGTCACCCGGGTGCAGACGGCGATCGCCATGGGCCAGGTCGCCGAGCCCTACCTGCCGCTGCGGGCCATCCGGCATCTGGAGAAGGGCCGTGTCGTCATCTTCGGCGCGGGGCTGGGGGCGCCGTTCTTCTCCACCGACACCACGGCCGCGCAGCGCGCCCTGGAAATCAAGGCACAGGCTGTTCTCAAGGCCACCAAGGTCGACGGTGTGTACGACACCGACCCAACGACGAATCCCCATGCGGTTCGTTTCGACGCACTCGTCTACGGCGAGGTGCTGTCTCGTGGGCTGAAGGTCATGGACGCCACGGCCATCAGCCTGTGCATGGACAACAGGCTGCCGATCGTGGTTTTCGACCTGCTGACGGAGGGGAACATACTGCGAGCCGTCCGCGGTGAGAAGATCGGCACCCTGGTCAGTGTGGACGAGGGCGGGACGGAAGGACGACGGTGATCGACGATGTACTCCTCGAGGCCGAGGAGAAAATGGACAAGGCGGTCGCGGTAGCGAAGGAGGACTTCGCCAACATCCGGACGGGGCGGATCACCCCGTCGGTGTTCTCGAAGGTCCTCGTCGACTATTATGGCGCGCCGACCCCGGTGAACCAGCTCGCGTCGTTCCACATTCCGGAACCGAGAATGGTGATCATCACCCCGTACGACAAGGGCTCGCTGGCCGCCATCGAGAAGGCCGTGCGCGACTCCGACCTCGGAGTGAACCCGAGCAACGACGGTACGATAATCCGCTGCCTGTTCCCGGAGCTCTCCGAGCAGCGTCGGCGTGACCTGGCCAAGGTCGCCCGGACGAAGGCGGAGGAGGCCAGGATCAGCATCCGCAACGTGCGCCGGCACAGCAAGGACGCGATCGACCGCATCGTCCGTGACGGCGAGGCCGGCGAGGACGAGGGCCGGCGCGGGGAGAAGGACCTGGACGAGGCGACGCACCGGTACGTCAGCCAGGTCGACGAGCTGCTGCGGCACAAGGAGTCGGAGCTGCTGGCGGTCTGACCGACAATCGACAGCCATCGACAGCCATCGATCGCCCCACGTTGTTCTCCGGCACCGTGAGATGACGTCGTGACCCGCACCGGCCCGGCGGTCGGCACGTCCCGCCCGCGTGGTATCCGGGCCGGTCGGGATCTGCCGGCCGCGATCGCCGTCGGGGTCGTGCTGGCCCTGGTCATCCTCGTCCCCCTGTTCACCGTCCGTCCGCTGTGGATCGCCGTCGTCTGTGTGGCGATGGTGGTGGGTACGTACGAACTGGTCAGGGCGCTGCGCCAGCTCGGGGCGCGGATCGCGTTGCCGCCACTGGCGGCGGGTACGGCGGCGATGCCCGTGGCCGCCTATGTCGGGGGTGCGTCCGCGCTGGTGGTGGCCCTGGCCACGACCGTCGTCGTGGTGACGGCGTGCCGTCTCGCCCACGGGGCCGACCACCTGCTCCACGATGTGGCCGCGGGAGCGTTCTGCGCGGCCTACGTGGGCCTGCCGGCCGGCTGCGCCGCACTGTTGACCAGCCCGTCGGACGGGCCGTGGCGGATAGTCGCCTGCCTGGCCACCGTGGTCGCCAGCGACATCGGCGGCTACGCGGCCGGTGTGCTCTCCGGCGGCCGGCACAAGCTCGCCCCGAACATCTCCCCGGGGAAGTCCTGGGAGGGCTTTGCCGGCTCCACCGTCACCTGTGTGGTCGTCGCCGGCACGCTGATGGCCTGGACCCTGCACGCCGCCGTCTGGCAGGGGGTGCTGCTCGGCCTCGCGGTGGTGTGCACCGCCACCGTTGGTGATCTTGGTGAGTCGCTGCTCAAACGGGACATCGGCATCAAGGACATGGGCAACCTGCTGCCGGGGCACGGCGGGATCATGGACAGGCTGGACTCGGTGCTCTGCACCGTTCCCGTGGCCTGGCTACTGATCACCGTTTTCGTGCCGCCGCCATGACCTGGCAGACTGGACGGGCCATGGCCGTCTCCTCCGCTGTCCCGTCCACCGCCGCCGGCGGCGCCGAAGCGTCCGCGCCGGCCCGGTCGGTGCCGCTCGTCGCCGCGCCCAGGCCGCGTCCGCCTCGCCATCTCGCGGATCTGACCACCACGCAGCGGCGGGAACTCACCGTCTCGCTCGGCGAGCCGGCCTTCCGAGCCGACCAGGTCGCCCGGCACTACTTCGCCAGGTACCTGCGCGCGGGCGACGCCGAGGCGATGACGGATCTTCCCGCCGCCTCCCGCGCGGCGCTGCTGGAAGCGTTGCTGCCCGCGCTGCTGACCCCCGCCAGGACCATGACCTGCGACGCCGGCGCCACCCACAAGACGCTGTGGCGGGCCTTCGACGGAGTGCTGATCGAGTCCGTCCTGATGCGCTATCCGGACCGGGCCACGGTCTGTGTGTCCAGCCAGGCCGGCTGCGGCATGGGCTGCCCGTTCTGCGCCACCGGCCAGGGTGGGCTGACCCGTAACCTGTCCGCCGCCGAGATCGTCGAGCAGGTGGTCGCCGCGGCCGGGGCCATCGCTCGCGGCGAGCTCGCCGGTGGGCCGGCCCGGCTGTCGAACGTGGTGTTCATGGGGATGGGGGAGCCGTTGGCGAACTACGCCACGGTGGTCGCGGCGCTGCGGGTGCTGACCGCCCCGCCGCCCGCGGGTCTCGGCCTGTCCGCCCGCTCGATCACCGTGAGCACCGTGGGGCTGGTGCCGGCGATCCGCCGGCTCGCCGGGGCCGGTCTGCCGGTGACGCTGGCGGTCTCCCTGCACGCGCCCGACGACGAGCTGCGGGACAGTCTGGTCCCGGTGAACAGGCGCTGGCCGGTGGCCGAGGTGCTCACCGCCGCGTGGGAGTACGCCGAGACGACCGGCCGCCGGGTCAGCATCGAGTACGCCCTGATCGACGATGTCAACGACCAGCCGGAACGCGCCGACGCGCTGGCGGACCTGCTCGTCGGCAGGCTCGCCCACGTCAACCTGATCCCGCTCAACCCGACCCGGGGGGTGTCCTGGCAGGCCAGCGAGCGGCGCCGGGAGCGCGAGTTCGTCCGCCGGTTACGGTTACGCGGTATAACGGCCACTGTTCGCGACACCAGGGGGCGTGACATCGCGGCGGCCTGCGGGCAGCTCGCCGCCGACGCCCCGACCGGGCTGAGTGGGCCGGGTACGGACCGGCCGGACGGGAGTGGCCGTGCCGGCAGGTGAGCGCCGTTCCGCCCGCCGGGTCCCGCCCCGCCGCTCCCCCCTGTGGGGGCCGCTCGTCGCGGTGATCGGGGCGATAATGATCGTTGTTGTGCTGATTCTGTATGCCGGCGGGCACGGCGGCGGCACGGTCACCGAGACCGGGCAGTCGGACGCCGCGACGGGCCCTGACACCGCCAGCGTGCTGCCGGGGGCAGCCGGCGGCACCGGCGGCGCCGGTACACCGCGGGCGTCGGCGTCACCGGCTGTGGTGAGCGGATGCGTCTCCGGCAAGAACATCTCGGCCGGATCGAGCCACCAGACGCTGCGGGTCGGCGCGGACACCCGTGGCTATCAGCTCGCTGTCCCCGCTGGGAGCATCCCGGCCAGACCACTCCCGCTGATCGTCGTCTTCCACGCCGTCGGGGAGAACGCCGCCGCGGTGGAGGGCTACACCCACCTGAGCGAGGTCGGCGCCAGGTCCGGCTACGCGGTGGCCACGCCGGACGGCGTGGACGGGAAGTGGAACTTCGTCCGCCGCCCCGCGGCCGGCCCAGACGACGTGGCCTTCGTGGCCGCGCTCGTCAACGACCTGACCGCGCGGACGTGTCTGGACGCCCAGCGGGTCTTCGCCACCGGCCTCGGGGACGGCGCGGACATGGCGGTGACCGCGGCCTGCGCGCTGCCCGGCGTGTTCGCCGCGGTGGTGCCGGTGGCCTCCGCCGTCATACCCGCCGCCTGTGCCTCCCCGGCGCCGAGCCTGCTGGCCATCCACGGCACGAGCGACCCGGTGACGCCGCTGGATGGCGGCGGGGCCGACCGTCCCGCTCCCTTCGACGGCACCCAGGCCCAGCCGATGGAGGCCAGGTTGGGCCGTTACGCCGGCTTCGTCGGCTGCGGCCCGGCGGCCCCCTGGATCGACGACACCGGGTCGCTCGGCCTGAAGCGGCTGATCCACACGGCCTGCCCGGGCGGGCGTGACGTGGGCCTGCTGGCGGTGCAGGGCGGTGGGCACGTCTGGCCGGACCCCGGCGCCAGCCCGCCCGCGGGAGCGGCCCGCCCGCGGTTCAGCGCCACGGAGGTGGCCCTGGCCTACTTCCGGGGGCATCCGCAGCCAGCGCCGGCCAGCGCCTCGCCGGCCGCCGGGACGCCGACCCAGGCGGGCCGGTAGCCGGCCGCCGCACCGGGTCTGTGATTACTTTTGGTAACTATCCGTTCGGCAAATCGGGATATCCGGGACGATAGACTGTGGCTATGACAAATGCCATATCGGCGGTGACTGCCGCCCCCTTCTGGGCGCGGATGGTCCTGCCCAGGCAGGGCCGGGTGTCGGCATGCGAACAGGTGTCGTCGTAGCCGGATGACGCCTGCGACAATGGTTCACGTGGTCGAGTCACCGTCCCCGCGTGAGGTTGTCCTGCTCGGTTCGACCGGTTCGATCGGGACCCAAGCCATCGACGTGGTGAAACGCAATCCCGACCGGTTCCGCGTGGTGGCGCTCACCGGCGGTGGTGGCAGGGTCGACCTGCTGGCCGCCCAGGCGCTTGAGCTGGGCGTCGAGGCGGTGGGTGTGGCCCGCGCCTCCGCCGCGCAGGACCTTCAGCTCGCCTTCTACGCGGAGGCCTCCCGGCGGGGCTTCCGCCGCGGCGAGTACGCCATCCCGAAGATTCTCACCGGGCCGGACGGCGCCACGGAGGTCGCCGCCTGGCCGTCCGACGTCGTTCTCAACGGCATCACCGGGTCGGTGGGCCTCGCCCCGACGCTCGCGGCGCTGCGGGCGGGCCGCACGGTGGCCCTGGCCAACAAGGAGTCGCTCGTCGCCGGTGGCCCGCTGGTGCTCGACGCCCTCGGTGGTGACCCGTCCCGGCTCGTCCCGGTGGACTCCGAGCACTCCGCGCTCGCCCAGTGCCTGCGCGGCGGCCGGGCCGACGAGGTGCGCAAGCTCGTCCTGACCGCGAGCGGTGGGCCGTTTCGTGGCCGCACCCGTGACCAGTTGGGCGAGGTGACGCCCGAGCAGGCCCTCGCGCACCCGACGTGGGACATGGGGCCGCTCGTCACGATCAACTCGGCCACCCTGGTGAACAAGGGCCTCGAGCTGATCGAGGCGCACCTGTTCTTCGGCGTGCCCTACGACGACATCGACGTGGTCGTCCACCCGCAGTCGCTGGTGCACTCGATGGTCGAGTTCACCGACGGGTCCACGCTCGCCCAGGTCTCCCCGCCGGACATGCGGCTGCCGATCGCCCTCGCGCTGGGCTGGCCCGACCGGGTGCCGCACGCCCAGGCCCCGATGGACTGGCGCCGGGCGCAGTCGCTGACCTTCGAGCCGCTGGACGCCACCGTGTTCCCCGCGGTCGACCTCGCCCGCGAGGCCGGCCGCCGCGGGGGGACCGCGCCGGCCGTCTTCAACGCCGCCAACGAAGAGGCGGTGGCGGCCTTCCTCGACCACCGGCTGCCCTTCGTGCGCATCGTCGACGTGGTGGCCGAGGTGGTCACGGCGCATACCGTGGTGCGACGTCCGAGCCTGGACGAGGTCCTGGACACCGAGCGGGACGCGCGCGCCCGGGTGCGCGCCCTTGTCGATCAAGGAGCCTGATCGAGACGTGATGCCTTCGTGACCGAGGGGTACCCAGTAGAAGCGTGTAGGGCTGTGATCGGGGCGTGAACGCACCATGACCAACGCAGTCGGCATTGTCGCGTTCGCGCTGGCGCTGCTCGTCTCGATCCTGCTGCACGAGGCCGGCCACTTTGTGACGGCCCGTCACTACGGTATGAAGGCGTCGAAGTTCTTCGTCGGCTTCGGCCCCACCCTGTGGTCCCGGAGCAGGGGCGAGACCGAGTACGGCATCAAGGCGCTGCCGGTCGGCGGGTTCGTCAAGATCGAGGGGATGACCCTGCTCGAGGAGATCGACCCGGCCGACGCACCCCGGGCGTTCCACACCCGGCCGGCGTACCAGCGGGCCGTCGTGCTGGTGGCCGGGTCGTTCATGCACTTCGTCATCGCGCTGGTGCTGATCTACGGCGTGCTGCTGGCGCTGGGCACCTCACGCCCCAGCGAGAACACGGTCGGTCGGACGGTCTGTGTGCCGGTGGCGAACGAGTGCGCCCCGGGTGCCCCGGCCGGCCCGGCCGAACGCGCGGGCGTGCGCGCGGGCGACCAGGTGGTCAGCTTCGACGGCACGCCGATCACGAGCTGGAACCAGTTCACCCGCCTCATCCGTACCCACGGCGCGGGGGTCGCGCCCCTGGTGGTGGAGCGGGACGGCCGGACCGTCACGCTGTACCCGGAGCTGGTCTCGGTCATGCGTGACCGGCAGACCGGGCTCACCGGCAACGACCCTGTCGGGGCGATCGGGATCGCGCAGGGCTACGAGACCGTCCGGTACAACCCGATCTCGGCCGTGCCGAAGACCCTGAACGTCCTGGGCGGCGGTGTCACCGGCATGTACGACACGCTCGTGCACCGGCTCGACGAGCTCGCGAACCTGTTCAGCCCCGACCGCAACCCGAACGGCCTGGTCGGTGTGGTCGGCGCGGCCCGCGTCGGTGGCGAGCTGCTGTCCGCCCCGGACACCTCCGCGAGCCAGCGGATAGGTGACTTCGTCGTTCTCGTGGCCGGGGTCAACCTGGCGGTCGGTCTGTTCAACCTGCTGCCGCTGTTCCCGCTCGACGGTGGGCACCTGGCGGTGCTCGGTTTCGAACAGGCCCGCCATGGTGTGCGCAGGCTCGCCGGCTACCGGGGCCCGATCAAGCGTGTCGATCTTGTGAAGCTCATGCCCGCGGCGTACGTAATGGTCGCATCCTTCGCCTTGCTGAGCCTGCTCATCCTGTTCGCCGACATCGTCAATCCGATCAGATTCAACTAGCCGGCCGACGAGGGCATGATCACAACTTTTTACGCCGCCGATATCCGGAAACCGGCGAGTGGTAACACCTCGTGGCTTTCGTCCAGTTTCTGACCTTCGTGACCATCGACACGCCAGTGAGGACATCGTGACCGTAACTCTCGGCATGCCTGAGGCGCCGGCCCTCTCGATTGCCTCCCGGCGCCGCAGCCGCCAGATTCACGTCGGCAACGTGCCGGTCGGCGGGGACGCGCCCGTCTCCGTCCAGTCCATGACCACGACGCTCACCTCCGATGTCAACGCCACCTTGCAGCAGATCGCGCAGCTGACCGCCTCCGGCTGCCAGATCGTGCGCGTGGCCGTCCCCAGCCAGGACGACGCGGACGCGCTGCCCGCCATTGCCAGGAAGTCGCCGATCCCGGTTATCGCCGACATTCACTTCCAGCCGAAGTACGTGTTCGCGGCAATCAACGCCGGCTGTGCCGCCGTCCGCGTCAACCCCGGGAACATCAAGGAGTTCGACGACAAGGTCGGCGAGATCGCCCGGGCCGCCATCGACGCCGGCACCCCGATCCGCATCGGGGTCAACGCCGGTTCGCTGGACAAGCGCCTGCTGGCCAAGTACGGACGCGCCACCCCCGAAGCGCTGGTGGAGTCGGCGCTGTGGGAGTGCTCCCTGTTCGAGGAGCACGGCTTCACCGACATCAAGATCTCCGTGAAGCACCACGACCCGGTCGTGATGGTCCAGGCGTACCGGCTGCTGGCGCAGCGCTGCGACTATCCGCTGCACCTCGGGGTCACCGAGGCGGGCCCGGCGTTCCAGGGCACGATCAAGTCGGCGGTGGCCTTCGGCGCGCTGCTGTCCGAGGGCATCGGGGACACGCTGCGGGTCTCGCTGTCCGCGCCCCCGGTCGAGGAGGTCAAGGTCGGCATCGGGATCCTGGAGTCCCTGGGCCTGCGGCAGCGCACCCTGGAGATCGTCTCCTGCCCGTCCTGTGGCCGTGCCCAGGTCAACGTGTACAAGCTGGCCGAGGAGGTCAGCGCCGGGCTGGACGGGATGACCGTGCCGCTGCGGGTCGCCGTCATGGGCTGCGTGGTCAACGGCCCCGGCGAGGCGCGCGAGGCCGACCTCGGGGTGGCCTCGGGCAACGGCAAGGGGCAGATCTTCGTCCGGGGCAAGGTCATCAAGACCGTGCCCGAGGCCCAGATCGTGGAGACCCTCATCGAGGAGGCCCTGCGGCTGGCCGAGCAGATGGAGGCCGACGGCGTTTCCGGTGAACCGTCGGTTTCGGTCAGCTAACCTCAAATACCCGTGACCATGGGCCTGCCGCTGCGTTCCGCTCCCATCCGTCTGCTCGACGACCGCGACCTGCCGGCGGCGCGGGAGGTGCTGGCGCGCAATCCGATCGCCGACGTGTTCGTCGCCTCCCGCGTGCAGGCGTGCGGACTCGCTCCCTGGCGGCTCGGGGCGCAGATGTGGGGTCACATGGTCGACGGCCAGCTGGCCGCGCTGTGCTATTCGGGGGCGAACCTCTGGCCCGTGGCGGCGGGTCCGGCGTCGGCGAAGGTGTTCGCCGAACGGGCCCGTCGCCAGGGCCGCCGGTGTTCCTCGATCGTCGGGGTGGCCGAGACGGTGCTGGCGATGTGGCGGCACCTGGAACCGGGCTGGGGGCCGGCCCGCGAGGTCAGGGCGGACCAGCCGCTGCTGGCGATCTCCAAGCCGCCCGCGGTCGCCCCGGATCCGGCCGTCCGCCAAGTGCGGCCGGACGAACTGGACGTGCTGCTGCCGGCGTGCGTGGCGATGTTCACCGAGGAGATCGGGGTGTCCCCGGTCCGTGACGACGGTGGCGCGCTCTACCGGGCCCGGGTCGCCGAGTTCGTCAACCAGCGTCGTTCCTTCGCCCGCATCGAGGACGGGCGCGTGGTGTTCAAGGCCGAGATCGGCGCGGTAGCCGGGGACGTCTGCCAGATCCAGGGGGTCTGGGTGGCCCCGGAGCTGCGGGGCACGGGGATCGGGACGGCGGGTACGGCCAGCGTCGTGGCGCTGGCGCAGGCCACCCTCGCGCCCGTGGTGAGCCTCTACGTCAACGGGTACAACCATGCCGCCCGCCGGGTTTACGACCGGGTGGGCTTCTACCGGGCCGGGACCTTCGCGTCGATCCTGTTCTGACTGTCCGTTTCTGCGCGCCCACTGGCCGTTTTCTAGCCATTTTTGTGAACAAGGGGCCGGGATGGCGACCTTGTCGTGAGTCTGGCATCCTCTGTTTCTCAACCACTTCTATCGAATTGCGTGGCGCTGCGTGCTGCCACGGTGGAGGGGAAGGCTCATGTCCTCGAGGAGGCTGTGGCGTCGGGTCACGCCACTGCTCACGGCCGGCGCGCTGGCGTTGGCGCTGACGGCCTGCTCGAGCGGGGGAGACGATGACACCGTCACGACCGGCAACGCCACCGGTGGCAACCCGACCGGCACCCTGCGGCTCGGCTATTTCCCCAACCTCACCCACGCGCCCGCCGCTTACGGCATCGATCAGGGCATCTTCGCGCAGAAGCTCGGCCCGGGCGTGGAGCTGAAGACCGCGACGTTCAACTCGGGTGTCCAGGCGTCCGAAGCCCTCATTTCCGGTGCGCTGGACGCCACCTATATCGGACCGAACCCGGCGGTCAACACCTTCACCAAGTCCAAGGGTGAGGCCGTTCGGATCGTCTCGGGGGTGACCTCGGGCGGTGCCGGGCTGGTGGTGAAGAGCGACATCACCTCGGTCGAGCAGCTGCGGGGCAGGACGATCGCCACCCCGAGCCTGGGCAACACCCAGGACGTGGCCCTGCGCTACTACCTCAAGCAGCACGGCCTGGCCACCGACAAGAGCGGCGGCGGTGACGTCCAGATCCGCCCGCAGGACAACACGGTGACGGTGGACGCCTTCAAGTCCGGCGCCATCGACGGCGCGTGGGTGCCCGAGCCGACTCTGTCCCGGCTGATCTCCGACGGCGGGAAGCTGCTGGTCGACGAGGCGACGGAATGGCCCGGCGGCAGGTTCGTCACCACGTTGCTGCTGGTGCGCACCGACTACCTCAAGAGCAACCCCGAGATCGTCAGGCGTCTGGTGGAGGCGAACGCCGCCTCGATCGACGCCCTCAACGCCGACCCGGTCAAGGGCCGGGACGTGACCAACCAGGGGCTGGCGAAACTGTCCGGCAAGCCGCTGGCCGACGCCGTCATCGAGCCGGCCTGGAAGCGCCTGACGTTCACGGCCGACCCGGTCGCGTCGTCGCTGGTCGCTTCGGCCGATCACGCGACCGAGCTCGGCCTGCTGCCCAAGGCCGATCTGAATGGAATTTTCGATCTCACGGCTGTGAACGCGGTGCTGGCGGCGAGCGGCAAGCCGTCGGTGTCCGCGCAGTAGCTGTACGTTCCGGATCAGGGAGCAGTTTCCAGTGACCGCTGTCATCGACGCGAGCGCGGTCCGGATCGACGGTGTGAGCCGGATCTTCGGGTCCGGCTCACACCGCGTCCACGCACTCGACAACGTCTCCTTCGACGCCCGGCCGGGGGAGTTCGTCTGTCTGCTGGGCGCCTCCGGCTGTGGGAAGTCGACGTTGCTGGGCATCCTCGCCGGCATCGACAGCCCCACGTCCGGCACGGTCGACGTCGGTGACCGTCAGGTCGGGCTGATGTTCCAGGATTCGGCGTTGCTGCCGTGGCTGACCGCCGGGGGCAACGTCGCCCTGCCGATGAAGATCCGCGGTGTCCCCCGGGCCGACCGGAAGGCCCGGGTCGAACAGCTGCTCGCGCTGGTCCGCCTCGCCGGCCTGGCCGACAAGCGTCCGCACGAACTCTCCGGCGGTATGCGCCAGCGGGTCAGTCTCGCCAGGGCGTTCGCCCAGGAGGCGGACGTGCTGTGCATGGACGAGCCCTTCGGTGCCCTCGACGCGATGACGCGCGACCTGCTGCACGACGAGCTGGAACGGATCTGGCGGGAGACCGGTGTGACCATCCTGTTCGTCACCCACGACGTGCGGGAGGCGGTGCGCCTCGGCGACCGCGTCGTGCTGCTGTCGAGCCGGCCGGGGCGGGTGGCCGAGATCTTCGACGTCGGGCTGCCGCGTCCCCGCCGTATCGACTCGCCCGACGTGGCCGCGCTGGCCGTGGCCATCACCGACCGGCTGCGTGAGGAGGTGGTCCGCCATGGCCACTGAGGTCACGATCACGTCCGCGACGGCGCGCGCCACGCCGGTCGGGCCAGCCGCCGACATCGACGTCGACGCCGCCCTCGCCGGGCTCGACGCCCTTGAGACGGCCACCGAGCCCCGTCCCCCGCTCGCGCTGAGGATCTGGTCGGTGACCTGGCCGAAACTGGGCGCGATCATTATCTTCCTGCTGCTGTGGCAGGTCGTGGTGTGGAGCGGCTGGAAGCCCTCCTACGTGCTGCCCGGCCCGGGCGAGGCCCTCTCGGACCTGGGCCGCAGGGTCACCACCGGGGACTTCTGGTCGGCTGCCGCCCGCACCCTGCAACGGGCCGTGGCCGGATACGCACTGGCCATCCTCATCGGCGGGATCGTCGGCGTGGCCGTGGCCCGGTTCGCCCTGCTGCGGTCCGCGGTCGGCTCGTTCATCACGGCGTTGCAGACCATGCCGTCCATCGTCTGGTTCCCGTTGGCGATCCTGCTGTTCAAGCTCACCGAGTCCGCGATCCTCTTCGTCGTCGTGCTCGGCGCCGCGCCGTCGATCGCCAACGGTGTCATCAGCGGCATCGACTACGTCCCGCCCCTGCTGACCCGGCTCGGCCGGACCATGGGAGCGCGCGGCCTGCAGCTCTACCGGCTGGTGGTGGCACCGGCGGCCCTGCCGTCGGTGGTGGCCGGGCTCAAACAGGGCTGGGCGTTCGCCTGGCGCAGCCTGATGGCCGGCGAACTGCTCGTCGTCGTCCCCGGCCACCCCTCCATCGGCTCGGACCTGGAGGACAGCCGGCAGCTGCTGGACACGGTGGGCGTGCTGGCGATGATGATGACGATCTTCGTCATCGGGGTGCTGGTGGACGCCGCTTTCAACGCCGGCGACCGCCGAATGCGCGCCCGCCGGGGGCTGCTGCCGCCTCGGTCACACTGAGTTGTAGCGGATCCGGGCCGCGCGGCGGCGGGCGGCACCCGGCTCGGGCGTACGGGGACCTTGGCCGGCAAGATGGATACATGCAGATCTCCGCGCGAGCCGACTATGCCCTGCGTGCGTTGCTCACCCTGGCCGCGTCCAACGGCGATCTCGTCAAGGGTGAGACGCTGGCGACCGCGCAGGATCTGCCGCTGCGGTTCCTGGAGAACATCCTCACCGACCTGCGCCGCAGCGGCCTGGTGCGCAGCCGGCGAGGGGCTGACGGCGGCTACCGGCTCTGCCGGCCGGCGAACGAGATCACCGTGGCGATGGTCATCCGGGCCACCGACGGCCCACTGGCCAGTGTCCGGGGCCGCCGGCCGGAGGAGGCGGTGTACGAAGGCGCCGCCAAACATCTCCAGGAGGTGTGGATCGCCGTGCGGGTCAGCATCCGCCGGGTTCTTGAGGAGGTGACGCTGGCCGACATCGCCAGCGGCCACCTGCCGCCGATCGTCGGCGAGCTCGGCCGGGACCGTGACGCCTGGGTCGGCCGCTGATCTTTCCCGCCACGCTCAGAGGTTTCCCGTCACCCTCAGACACCGGGCAGTGCCCGGCTGGCCCGATCCACCGGCTGGCCCGTGGCCAGGCGTGCCTGCTGGCCGCGTACGGCCGTCCCTGCCAGCGCGTCGACCACCAGCGCGCGCAGATCGCCGACCAGCGCGTCGAGCGCGTCGTACGCGGCGGCCGCGCAGCGGTCCTCGACGGCGGCGAGCAGTTCGAGCGCGCCGGTGAGCCCGCTGGGCGGCACCGGCAGCTGGTACGCGGGCTGGGCCGCCGGCGGGCTGCCGCCGCGGCCGAGGACCTCGGCCACCAGCCGGTCCCGCAGCTCCCGGTGGGCGCTGTAGGCGGTCTGGGCGAGCAGCCGGGTCGGGTCCGAGGCGGGCCGCAGCGGCGCCAGCGCGCCACCGGCCGCGGCACAGGCGTACACGGCGGCATGCTGCACCGCCAGCAGGTCGGACAGCGCCTGGACGGTGCCCGGGTCGTCCGCCATCAGCGATCACCTGGCCAGCTGGGTGAGCAGGTCGGCATGGGCGAGTTCGGCCGCGTGGATACTGGCCAGCAGGGGGACGACGGCCGCCGCCGCCGTCAGGCACCGGGTGCGCAGCAGGGCCGCGGCCTGTTGTTCCAGTTGGACGAGCGCGGCGACCGTGACCTGTTGGGACACCGCGCTCCGTTGGGGCGTCGCCTGGTCGGCCGTGGCGAGCTGGGCGGTGGTGGGCCGGGCCGTGGCGGAACCGAACGCCCCGGGGGCCCTGGGTATCCCCGGCAGGCCGCTGGCGATCGTGAGGCCGCCGCCGGTCGCGGCCGATCCGAGACGGCCGACGTGCTCGACATGGTGGGCGCGTAGCACCGTCAGGGTGGCGGCGATCGCCGGATGCGTGCGGATCGCCTGATCATAGGCGACGAGAAGGCCCTGCTCGGACCGTGTCGCCGCCTCGAACAGGGCGCTGTCGACGGTGTCCGGGCCGCTGGGCTCGCCCGGGCCGTACGCCGACCGGTTCCAGCTACGGCCGGCGAGCACAGCCGTCGCGGCCAGGGGGAGCGCGCCGAGAACACCCCGCCGGCTCGGTCGCCGGCCAGCACCTGTCACGCTCACGGTCCAGCAGCTTGTCACAGCGACGGCGGTGGCGGCCGGACTCCCCGGCCGCCGCGGGGAGAAGCCGGTCGGGTCGGACGTAGGCTCAGGATCTCCGGAGAGCACCATCGTGGAAAGGAGCGGGTCGACATGGGCGACGCCGTGGCCGCAACCAGTGTCGCCGATGCCGGGGGTGGGCGACGTCGCGCCCGGCCCCGAAGCCCGGACGTCCGGCCCAGCTCCGCCCGGGCGGAGCTGGTGCGCCTGCTCACCCCGCAGCTTGCCGCGCGGGGGTTCGACCTGGAAGACGTCACCGTCAGCCGGGCCGGCTCCCGTAGCGTGGTCCGGGTGGTCGTGGACCGCGACGGCGGGGTGGACCTGGACGCGGTCGCCGAGGCCAGCCGGGTGGCCTCGGCCGTGCTCGACGCCGCCGAGACCGATCCGGCGGCCGGTGACCCGCCGCTGGCCGGGCCGTACGTCCTCGAGGTCAGCTCGCCCGGTGTCGATCGTCCGCTGGTGGCGCCGCGGCACTGGCACCGGGCCCGCGGGCGGCTGGTGTCGGTGCGTACCCGGGACGGCCGGGAGCTGCTCGGGCGGGTGCGCGCCACGGACGAGCAGACGGCCGAGCTGGTGCTCGAGGGTGGGCGCACGGCCGTCGGCGAAGTGCTACGGATATCCTTTGCGGACGTGGTCAGAGCCGCTGTGCAGGTGGAGTTCCGCGCAACCGACGAGGATCTCGTGACCGGCGACGAGGATCCCGCGGGCGACGAGGTCCTCGCGGCCGGCGAGGCCCAGGACGCGGAGGCGCAGCGATGAAACTCGACGTGGCGGCGTTGCGCGGCATCGAACGTGAGAAGGACATCGCCTTCGACACCCTGGTGGAGGCGATCGAGACCGCGCTGCTGACCGCCTACCGGCACACCGACGGGGCGGCCGCGGACGCTCGGGTGGTCATCGACCGGACGTCCGGGCACGTGGCGGTGTACGCCCGCGAGACCTCCCTGGACGGGATGACGCGGGAATGGGAGGACACTCCCGCGGACTTCGGCCGGATCGCCACGATGACGGCCAAGCAGGTGATCATGCAGCGGCTGCGCGAGGCCCAGCAGGAGATCACCTACGGGCAGTATGCCGACCGGGAGCACGAGGTCGTCTCCGGCGTCGTCCAGCACCACGAGCAGCGGGCCGGGTCGAAGGTCGTTCTGGTCGATCTCGGCACCATTGAGGGCGTGCTGCCGCCCGCCGAGCAGGTTCCCGGCGAACGTTTTGAGCACGGGGACCGCATCAAGTGTTATGTCGTCAGCGTCACCCGGGGCGTGCACGGCCCCACGGTGACCCTGTCGCGGACCCATCCGGAGCTGGTCAAGGGCCTGTTCCGGATGGAGGTGCCGGAGGTGGCCGACGGCACGGTGGAGATAGCCGCGATCGCCAGGGAGGCGGGCCACCGCAGCAAGATCGCAGTTCGGTCGACGGTGGCCGGGGTGAACCCGAAGGGCGCCTGCATCGGCCCGATGGGAGCGCGGGTACGGGCCGTCATGGCCGAGCTGCATGGCGAGAAGATCGACATCGTCGACTGGTCCGCTGACCCGGCCGCGTTCGTCGGTAACGCACTGTCACCAGCGCGGGTGGCCCGGGTCGAGGTCGCCGATCCCGCCGTTCGCGCGGCGCGGGTGGTCGTGCCGGACTACCAGCTCTCCCTCGCCATCGGCCGGGAAGGGCAGAACGCCCGGTTGGCGGCACGCCTGACCGGGTGGCGCATCGACATCCACTCGGACACGGAAGGCGCCGGTGACCCAGTGGCACGGGATGGTGCCGAGGCGGGTGCCCGGCGGGCCGTGTCGCCGTCCCTTCCCCGGAGATCTCCCGCTACCGGCGGCCCCTCGTCAGGTGCAACGAGATAGACTGATGGGCGCACGCCGTGCGGAGCCGGTCCGTACATGTGTGGGATGTCGTGCCCGGGTGGCGCGATCGGACCTGATGCGTACGGTGGCAGTTGGCGGTGAGCTCAGACCAGATGTTCGCCGATGTATGCCTGGGCGGGGGGCACACCTGCACCCCGATCTGGCATGCCTGGATCTCGCGGAACGCCGCAGGGCGTTTCTGCGGGCGCTGCGGGTCGCGGGGCCGCTCGGACTTGAACATGTCAGGGCGCACCTCGTCCAGCAGCGCACGGCCGGGGAGCAGCGGTAGGACGGACAGGCCTCGCACCGATGCGGGGTTGACGGAAGATCGGACGACGTCACCAGATGTCGACACGGAAGCAGGTCGAGACAGCGATGACCGCGCGATGAGCACGCAGCCATGATCACGACCGGCAGGTAACCAGGGTCACGCGGGCGGACCGCGGGCCGAACGAAGGAGCACCGTGGCAGGAAAGGCCCGCGTACATGAGCTCGCCAAGGAGCTCGGCGTCGACAGCAAGACCGTGCTTGCCAAACTGAAGGATCTCGGCGAGTTCGTGAAATCGGCATCATCCACAGTCGAGGCACCGGTCGTCCGCAAGCTCAAGGAGTCGTTCCCCTCCGAGAGCGCCGGCGCGCAGCGGCCCGCCGCGCGCGGCGGCGCCTCGGGCAACGGCGCCCGGCCGGTACCCGGTGCCCGTCCCGGGCCGGTACCGCCCCGCCCGGGCC
>NZ_CAAAFS010000299.1:0-26362 GCF_900634755.1 Protofrankia symbiont of Coriaria myrtifolia | reverse complement strand
GCCCCGGGGCGCCTCCCTGGCCGACTTCGCGGACAAGATCGACGCCAACCAGGGCGCGCTCGTCCAGGTCGTGTTCACCCAGCTCGGCGAGATGGTGACCGCGACGCAGTCGTGCACGGACGAGACCCTGCAGCTGCTCGGCGTGACGCTCGGGTACGAGGTGCAGATCGTCAGCCCCGAGGACGAGGACAAGGAGCTGCTGGAGAGCTTCGACCTGTCCTTCGGCGGTGCCTACGGCGACGAGGTCGAGCTGCGGCCGCGGCCGCCGGTCGTGACAGTCATGGGCCACGTCGACCACGGCAAGACGAAGCTGCTCGACGCGATCAGGCAGACGGACGTCGTCAGCGGCGAGGCCGGTGGGATCACCCAGCACATCGGGGCCTACCAGGTCCGGGCGAAGGTCGACGGCGAAGAGCGGAAGATCACCTTCATTGACACCCCTGGTCATGAGGCGTTCACCGCGATGCGTGCCCGTGGTGCGCAGGTGACCGACATCGTGGTGCTGGTGGTCGCCGCCGACGACGGTGTCAAGCCGCAGACGATCGAGGCGCTCAACCACGCCCAGGCCGCCGACGTGCCCATCGTCGTCGCCGTCAACAAGATCGACAAGGAGGGGGCGGACCCGCAGAAGGTACGCGGGCAGCTCACCGAGTACGGGCTGGTCGCCGAGGAGTACGGCGGTGACGCCATGTTCGTCGACGTCTCCGCCCGCAACCGCACCAACATCGACGGGCTGCTCGAGGCGGTCATCCTCACCGCCGACGCGGCGCTGGACATGCGTGCCCCGACCGACGTCGAGGCCCAGGGCGTGGCGATCGAAGGCCGGCTGGACCGCGGCCGCGGCCCGGTGGCCACCGTCCTCGTCCAGCGCGGAACGCTGCGGGTCGGGGACTCGATCGTCGCCGGCGAGGCGTTCGGCCGTGTCCGGGCGATGCTCGACGAGCACGGTGACCCGGTGACCGAGGCCGGCCCGGCCCGTCCTGTCCAGGTGCTCGGGTTCACCAGCGTCCCGGACGCCGGCGACAACTTCCTGGTCGTTCCGGAGGACCGGGTCGCCCGCCAGATCGCCGAGCGGCGGCAGGCGCGCGAACGCAACGCCGAGCTCGCGCTCAGCCGTGGCCGCCCGACCCTGGAGACGATCCTGGAGCGGATGAAGGAGGGCGAGAAGACCCAGCTCAACCTCATCCTCAAGGGCGACGTGTCCGGTTCGGTCGAGACGGTCGAGGACTCGCTCCTCAAGATCGATATCGGCGACGAGGTCTCGTTGCGGATCATCGGACGCGGCGTCGGTGCGATCACCGAGAACGACGTGAACCTGGCCAGCGCGTCCGACGCGGTCATCCTCGGCTTCAACGTCCGCGCCGAGGGCAAGGCGCGGGAGCTCGCCGAGCGCGAGCGCGTCGACGTCCGCTACTACTCGGTCATCTACCAGGCGATCGAGGACATCGAGAACGCGCTCAAGGGCATGCTCAAGCCGGTCTACGAGGAGATCCAGCTCGGGACCGCCGAAGTCCGCGAGGTGTTCCGGGTGCCGCGGATCGGCAACGTCGCCGGCTGCCTCGTACGCTCCGGGCTCATCCGCCGCAACGCCAGGGCACGCCTGGTCCGCGACGGTGTCGTCGTCGCGGACAACCTCACGGTCGAGTCGCTCAAGCGGTTCAAGGACGACGCGACCGAGGTCCGGGAGGGCTACGAGTGTGGTGTGGGGCTCGGCTCGTTCAACGACATCAAGGTCGATGACGTGATCGAGACCTTCGAGCAGCGGGAGGTTCCCCGTTCCTGAGGAGCTTCCCAGGCAGCCTTGAGGACACGGCTATGTGGACGGGAACGGCGGTGTTCGACCTTCTCCTCGGCGACATCCGCTCGCTGAAGGAGAAACGGTCGATGGTCCGACCGGTGGTGGCGGAGCTCCGCCGCAGGCATGCGGTGAGTGCGGCGGAGACCGGCCATCACGATCTGCACCGTCGGGCGCAGGTCGCCGTGGCCGTGGTGGCCGCGGATCGGGCCCACTGCGCCGAGGTCGTCGAGGCCTGTGAGCGTCTGGTTGCACAGCGTCCCGAACTGGAGCTGCTTTCGGCGCGAGTACGGTATTTCTCCGACGAGGACAACTCCTCCGACAAGGACGACTCCTCCGACGAGGATGCGGTGACGGTGACGGGAGGAAGCCATGGCTGACCCTGCTCGGGCCCGCCGGCTCGCGGTACGTATCCGTGAAGTGGTTGCGGCCGCGCTGGAACGCCAGGTGAAGGACCCGCGACTGGGCATGGTCACCGTGACCGACGCCCGGGTGACGCCGGACCTGACCGAGGCCACCGTCTTCTACACCGTCTACGGCGACGACGCGGACCGGGCGGACTCGGCCCGCGCGCTGGAGTCGGCCAAGGGCCTGCTGCGCAGCCAGGTCGGCCGGCAGACCGGAGTCAAGGTCACCCCGACCCTGACCTTCGTCCACGACCGGCTGCCGGAGGACGCCCGCCACCTCGAGGAACTGATCAGCACTGCCCGGAAGCGGGACGCGAGCCTGGCCGGCGTGCGGGATGGCGCCCGACCGGCCGGTGAGGCCGACCCGTACCGTAAGCCCCGTGGGGATGACGACGAGCCCGCTGGGGGCATGATGTCTGATGAGGGCCTGATGGGGACATGATGGGGGTCGAGCTGCGATGACCGACGTGACGAGCCTCGCGGACCTGTCCCTGCTACCGGTACCCGAGGCCGGGGACGCGACGGCTCGGACGCAGGCGGAGTCCGGGGACGCGGTCGGCGAGCAACGAAACCGCGCGGTCGAGGCGATCCTGTCCGCCGTCCAGGGCGGCGAGAGCATTCTGCTGGTGGCGCACGTCGACCCGGACGGGGACAGCCTCGGATCGGCGATCGCGCTCGGGCTGGCCCTGCGCACGCTCGGCAGCCGGGCGTCGGTGTCGTTCGACAGTGACCCGTTCGTGGTGCCGCGTTCCCTGACCTTCCTGCCCGGCCAGGACCTCCTCGTCCCGCCGGCGCTGGTCCCGGCGACCCCGGATCTGGTGGTGACGCTGGACGCCGGCAGCCTCGGCCGGCTCGGGGCCTTGGGGCGGGTCGCCACCCGGGCCCGCCGGATGGTCGTGATCGACCATCACGCCTCGAACACCCGGTTCGGGGACATCAACGTCATCGACGCCGATGCCGCGTCCACCAGCGTAATGATCACCGATGTCATCGACGCGCTCGGTGTGGAGCTCGACCACGACCTGGCCGTGGCGATCTACACCGGTCTGGTGACCGACACCGGATCGTTCCGCTACGCCGCGACGACGCCGGTTGTCCACCAGCTGGCCGCCCGGCTGCTGGCCACCGGCATCCGCCACGACCTGATCACCCGGACGGTGTGGGACACCCACCGGTTCGGCTACCTGCGGCTGCTCGGCGAACTGCTCGGCCGGGCCCGCCTGGAGCCCGAACACGACCTGGTCTGGACGTGGTGCGCGTTCCCGGACCTCACCCGCGCCGGGCTCACCCTGGACGAGATCGAAGGGGTGATCGACATCGTGCGGGCCACCGCCGAGGCCGAGGTGGCGGTCGTCTGCAAGCAGGGCGCCGACGAGGTCTGGCGGGTGTCGGTACGTTCCAAGGGCGCTGTCGACGTCGGCGCGGTGTGCACCGAACTCGGTGGCGGCGGCCACCGCTTCGCCGCCGGGCTGACCTCGTCGAACCCTCTTGAGCAGACACTGGACAGCCTGCGCGACGCGCTGGTGCGAGCACCCCGGCTGCCCGTCTGATGGGTGCTGCCACCGTCCCGGGCGGGGCGGGAGGCCCGGTCGCGGAGGGCCCGGTCGTGGAGGGTCTGGTCGTGGTCGACAAGCCGTCGGGGTGGACCTCACACGACGTGGTCGCCCGCTCCCGCCGGATACTGCGCACCCGCCGGATCGGCCATGCGGGCACGCTCGACCCGATGGCCACCGGCGTGCTGGTGCTCGGGGTGGGCCGGGGCACCCGGCTGCTCGGGCACCTCGCCCTGACGAACAAGGTCTACGAGGCGACGGTACGGCTCGGCGTCTCGACTACCACCGACGACGCCGAGGGCGAGGTGCTCACCGTCGCGGACGACGCCGTCGCCCAGGCGGTGGCCGCCGACCAGCCGCGCCTGGCCGCCGCCATGGCGGCGCTCACCGGTGAGATCGACCAGGTCCCGTCCGCGGTCAGCGCGGTGAAGGTCGACGGGATGCGAGCCTACGCCCGGGTGCGCGCCGGGCAGGACGTCGTCCTGGCAGCGCGCCGGGTGACGGTGAGCCGGTTCGACCTGCTGGCCCACCGCGGCACGGATCTCGACGTGGCCGTGGCCTGCTCCAGCGGCACCTACGTGCGGGCGCTGGCCCGCGACCTCGGCGCGGCGCTGGGCTGCGGCGCCCACCTCACCGCCCTGCGGCGGACGTCGGTGGGCCCGTTCGGCCTTGCCGGGGCGGTCACGCTCGACGCCCTCGCCGAGCGGGGGGCAGCCGCGCTGCGTCCGCTGGCCGACGCTGTCGGTACGCTCTTCCCCCGTCGCCAGGTCGACGCCGACGAAGCATGTGCGATATCTCATGGCCGCCGGCTGCCGCCGTTCGGCGTGCCCGACCTCTACGGTGTCTTCGGCCCTGCTGGTGAGCTGCTCGCCCTGGCTCGGGACACCGCGGGGGCCGGCCGGCCGTTGGTGGTTTTCACGCCGCCTTCCACCCCTGGGCCCGCGGAGATCCCGATAGGCTTTTGAACGTGCAGTGGTGGCGTGAAGTGCGCAATACGCCGGACGACTGGCCCGGCGGTGTCGTGACGATCGGTTTTTTCGACGGCGTCCACCGCGGCCACCAGCAGATCATCACGCGTGCGGTCGAGCGGGGGCGCCAGGCCGGCGAGCCGGTGCTGGTGCTGACCTTCGATCCGCATCCGGCGGAGGTCATCAGTCCAGGCAGTCACCCACCGTTGCTGACCACTCCCGATTTCAAGATTGAACTGCTGGGTCGTCTGGGTGTCGACGCCGTGTGCGTACACTCGTTCACGCCCGAGTTCAGTCTGGTGTCGGCGGCGGACTTCGTCCACGACATGTTGCGGCCCCGGCTGCGGCCGAGCGTGGTGGTGGTGGGTGAGAACTTCACCTACGGCCACCGGGCGGAGGGGAACCTGGAGAGCCTGCGCCGCGCAGGCGAGACGGAGGGCTTCGCGGTGGAGGGCGTCCGGCTCGTGCGCGAGGACGACCATGTGCTCTCTTCCACCCATATCCGGGCTCGTATCGCCGAAGGTGACGTGGCGACGGCGGCACGTGCGCTCGGCCGTGACCATCGGATCGAGGGGATCGTGGTGCACGGTGACGCGCGCGGGCGGACCATCGGATATCCGACAGCGAACCTGCTCACCACCCGGTACGCGGCGATACCGGCGGACGGTGTCTACGCCGGGTACGTGCTGCGCGCCGCCGAGCGTTGTCCGGCGGCGATCTCGATCGGGACGAACCCCACGTTCGACGGTGCAGACCGCCGGGTCGAGGCGTACCTGCTCGACTTCGAGGGCGATCTCTACGGCGCCCAGCTGGCGTTCGAGTTCACCGAGCGGCTGCGTCCGACCCTGCGTTTCGACTCCGTGGGCGACCTGATCACCCAGATGGCCGCCGACGTGACCGCCACCCGCAAGATCACGGCGGCCGCGGGCCCGGGGCACCGGTAGCCGCGGGACGCCGGTGGCCGCGGGACGCCGACAGACGCAGGTCGGGCAGTACCCGCTGGGTTGGTAAGCTTCGACACCAGACGAGCGCGGTGTGTCCGTCAGTCCGGGTGGGGAAGACCCCGGGCGCGCATCCCGCCCGGTGACGAAAGAGGTTTCGCGTGCCGCTCGCGAGCGATGTCAAGCAGCAGATCCTGTCCGAGTACGCCACGGTCGAACGGGACACCGGCTCCCCCGAGGTGCAGGTGGCGATGCTCACCCGACGGATCAGCGACCTGACCGAGCACCTGAAGGTGCACAAGCACGACCACCACAGCCGTCGGGGCCTGCTGCTGCTGGTCGGGCGCAGGCGGCGGCTGTTGAACTACCTCGCCAAGACCGACATCAACCGGTACCGGTCGCTGATCGAGCGGCTCGGGCTGCGGCGGTAACGGCGGAGGCGGGGATAGCGATGGGGAAGCGATGTCGTATGTGAGGCGATGTCGCTTCCATTGATCTGACCGGGTCCGTGACGGTGCGAGCTGTCGGTCCTCGGTGGTGGTGTCCGGGTGGTGGGCCGTACGAGGTGGTCGTACGGCGAACCCGGAGGCTTCGACTGAGCGCCGGCCTCCTCGGCAAGACGGACCCGGCCGATGTGGAGGAGAAATGGTGCCAGTAGAAGACCAGACGATCTCGGCCGAGGCAGTCATCGACAACGGTGCCGCCGGCCAGCGGACCGTTCGTTTCGAGACGGGCCGGCTGGCCCGCCAGGCGGCCGGCTCGGCCGTCGCCTACCTGGGCGACACGATGGTGCTGTCCGCGACGACGGTCAGCAAGCAGCCCAAGGAGCAGCTCGACTTCTTCCCGCTGACGGTGGACGTCGAGGAGCGGATGTACGCCGCCGGGCGTATTCCCGGCTCGTTCTTCCGGCGGGAGGGGCGTCCCAGCGAGGACGCGATCCTGACCTGCCGCCTGATCGACCGCCCGTTGCGGCCGTCGTTCGTCAAGGGCCTGCGCAACGAGATCCAGATCGTGGCGACGGTGCTCGCCCTCGACCCGGACACGCTCTACGACGTGGTCGCGATCAACGCCGCCAGCGCGTCCACGACACTGGCCGGGCTGCCGTTCTCAGGCCCGATCGGGGCCACCCGGGTCGGCTACGTGGACGGGACCTGGATCGCCTTCCCGACCCACGCGGAGCTGGAGCGGGCCACCTTCGACATGGTCGTGGCCGGCCGCGTCCTCGACGACGGCTCCGACGTCGCGATCATGATGGTCGAGGCGGAGGCCACCGCGCACACGATCCCGCTGCTCGCCGCGGGCTCGCCCGCGCCGACCGAGGACGTCGTGGCCGCGGGCCTGGAGGCGGCCAAGCCCGCCATCCGGGAGCTGTGCCGGGCCCAGCGCGGACTGGCCGAGCGGGCGGCCAAGCCCACCCGCGACTTCCCGCTGTTCATCGACTACCACGACGACGTGCTGGAAGCGCTGTCGATAGCTGTCGGCGACGAGCTGGCCGCGGCCCTGCGCATCGCAGGCAAGCAGGAGCGGGAGGCCGAGCTCGACCGGGTCCGCCTGCTGGCCGCGGAGAAGGTCGTGGGCCAGTTCGAGGGCCGGGAGAAGGAGATCGGGGCGGCCTACCGCGCCCTGACCAAGAAGCTGGTGCGCCAGCGCATCGTCGCCGACGGCGTCCGCATCGACGGGCGCGGGGTCACCGAGATCCGCGAGCTGGCGGCGGAGGTCGACTTCATCCCCCGGGTGCACGGCTCCGCCCTGTTCGAGCGGGGCGAGACCCAGATCCTCGGCGTGACCACCCTGGCCATGCTGCGGATGGAGCAGACGGTCGACACGCTCAATCCCGACCGCACCAAGCGCTACATGCACAACTACAACTTCCCGCCGTACTCCACCGGGGAGACCGGTCGGGTGGGCTCGCCGAAGCGGCGTGAGATCGGCCATGGCGCGCTGGCCGAGCGGGCGCTGCTGCCGGTGCTGCCCAGCCGGGAGGAGTTCCCGTACGCGATCCGGCAGGTCTCCGAGGCGCTGGGCTCCAACGGGTCGACCAGTATGGGATCGGTCTGCGCGAGCACGTTGTCGTTACTGAATGCCGGTGTCCCGCTCAAGGCCGCCGTCGCCGGGATCGCGATGGGGCTCATCCGCGAGGGTGACCAGTTCGTCACGCTCACCGACATCCTCGGTGCCGAGGACGCCTACGGCGACATGGACTTCAAGGTCGCCGGGACGCGGGAGTTCGTCACGGCCCTCCAGCTCGACACGAAGCTGGACGGCATTCCCGCCACCGTCCTCGCCGGCGCGCTCCAGCAGGCCAGGGCCGCGCGGCTGGCGATCCTCGACGTCATGGCCGAGGCCATCGACGGGCCGGACGAGATGTCCACCCACGCGCCACGGGTCATCTCCGTCAAGATCCCGGTGGACAAGATCGGTGAGGTCATCGGCCCGAAGGGCAAGATGATCAATCAGATCCAGGCGGACAGCGGGGCCGAGATCACCGTCGAGGACGACGGCACCATCTACATCGGCGCGCAGGACGGCGTCTCCGCCGAGAGCGCCCGTTCGGCGATCAACGCGATCGCCAACCCGCAGCTCCCCGAGGTCGGGGAACGCTACCTGGGCACGATCGTCAAGATCACGATCTTCGGCGCGTTCGTCTCACTGACCCCGGGCAAGGACGGGCTCCTCCACATCAGCAAGCTCAAGCAGCTTTCCGGAGGGAAGCGGGTGGAGAAGGTGGAAGAGGTGGTACAGGTCGGCCAGAAGCTCCAGGTCGAGATCACCGACATCGACAGCCGCGGGAAGATCAGCCTGAGTCCCGTGGTCGAGGACGCCGACGGCGTCCCGGTCGGGGCCTGACCGCCGCCAGTGACCGACACGGCTGTCATCGGGGCGGGCGAGGAACTACTGTCCGGCGCGGTCCGGCGGGTGGTGCTGCCCGGTGGGCTGCGGGTGCTGACCGAGAAGGTCCCCGGGGTCCGCTCGGTCGCGATCGGGATCTGGGTCGGGGTGGGCTCTCGCGACGAGAGCCCACTGACGGCAGGCTGCTCGCACTACCTCGAGCACCTGCTGTTCAAGGGCACCCCCTCCCGGGACGCGCTCACGATCAGCGCGGCGATCGAGGCGGTCGGCGGTGAGCTCAACGCCTTCACGACCAAGGAGTACACCTGCTACTACGTGCGGGTGCTCGACAACGACCTCACCGACGCGGTCGAGGTGCTCAGCGACATGGTGTCCCACTCGCTGATCGCAGCCGACGACGTCGAGGCCGAACGCGGCGTGATCCTCGAGGAGATCGCCATGCACGACGACGACCCGAGCGACGTCGTGCACGACGTGTTCTCCGCGGCGCTGCTCGGCGACACCGAACTGGGCCGCCCGGTGCTGGGAACGACCGAGTCCATCGAGAACCTTGAGCGCGACACCATCGCCGAGTACTACCGCTCCCGGTACGCCCTGTCGGACATGGTGGTCGCGATCGCCGGCAACATCGACCACGAGCGGACGCTCGCACTCGTCGCCTCGGCCTTCGCCGACCGGCTGGGCGGGCCGGGCGCCCCGGCGGCGGCGCGCGGCGGTTCCTACGCCTACCCCGACGCCGCGGGCGTGGTGGTCACCCGGCGTCCCACCGAGCAGGCGCACGTCGTGCTCGGCACCGTCGGGATGTCACGCCAGGACGACCGCCGGTTCGCCCTGGGGATCATGTCCTCGGCCCTCGGCGGGGGGATGAGCTCCCGACTGTTCCAGGAGGTCCGGGAGAAGCGCGGGCTGGCCTACTCCGTCTACTCGTTCGCCTCCCACTTCGCCGACGCCGGGCTGTTCGGCGTGTATGCGGGATGCGCGCCCCGGCGGGCCGACGACGTGCTCGCCCTCTGCCGCGAGCAGCTCGAGCTGGTGGCGACGGTGGGCATCACCGACGAGGAGTTGGCCCGGGCCAAGGGCCAGAGCCGGGGCTCACTGGTGCTGGGCCTGGAGGACACCGGTTCGCGGATGAGCCGGATCGGCAAGAGCGAACTCGTCCACGGCGAGCTGCTCTCCGTCGACGAGATACTCGCCCGGGTGGACGCGGTCACCGGCGACGACGTCCGGGCCGTCGCCGCCGAGCTGCTCACCCGTCCGCTGGCCCTGGGCGTGATCGGCCCGTTCGACGATCACGACTTCGCGCGTGTGGTCGCGGCATGACCGCCGTTTCCCCCGCCGCTGCCGCCCCCGTTGTCCCCGACCGCCTGAGGGTCGGTGTGCTCGGCGCCCGGGGCCGGATGGGCTCGACGGTCCGCGCCGCCGTCGAGGCCGCTGACGATCTTTCTCTGGTCGCCGCGATCGACGCCGGGGACGAGCGCGACGCCCTGCGCGCCGCCCAGGTCGTCATCGACTTCACCCGCCCCGACGCCGTCATGGACAACCTGCGCTGGTGCGTCGACGCCGGCCTGCACGTCGTCGTGGGCACCTCCGGGTTTGACGCGCAGCGGCTGGCCACCGTGCGCGGCTGGCTCGCCGACACCCCCGGGGTCGGGGTGCTGGTGGCCCCGAACTTCGGGATCGCGGCGGTGCTCATGATCCATTTTGCCGCTCAGGCGGCTCGCTTCTTCGAGTCCGTGGAGATCATCGAGTTGCACCATCCGGGCAAGCTCGACGCCCCCAGCGGGACGGCCGCCCACACCGCGGAGGCGATCGCGCAGGCCCGGGCCAAGGCCGGGCTGGACCCGGCGGGCCCGGACGCCACCTCGTCCGCGCTGGCCGGGGCGCGCGGCGCGCGGGTCGGCGGGGTGCCCGTCCACAGCATCCGGCTGTCCGGGCTCGTCGCGCACCAGGAGGTGCTCTTCGGCGGCGCCGGAGAGACGCTGACCCTGCGTCACGACTCGTTGGACCGAACCTCCTTCATGCCGGGTGTGCTGCTCGGCGTGCGGCGCACGCCCGGGCGGCCCGGCCTGACCGTGGGCCTCGAGGCCCTGCTCGAACTGTGAGGCCGCAGCGGTGAAAGCCCGTCAGGTAGTGGTCGTGCTGGTCGTCGCGGCGGTGTTCTACCTCGCTCTGATCGGCTGGCGGGGTGTCCAACTGCTCACCGAGGACAGCTGGGCCGCGCGTGGGATGGGCGTGGGCGTCCTGCTGCTGCCCGTGGTGGGCGCGGCCGTCATCGTCCGGGAGCTGCAGTTCGGCCGGGCCGCCGAACGCCTGGGCCGCCTGCTGTCAGCGGAATCGGTCAGTTCCGCCGATGCCGCGACGCGGCTGCCGCGACGCCCCTCCGGCCGGATCGACCGTGCCGCCGCCGACGTGCTCTTCGAGACCCGGCGGGCCGAGACCGAAGCCGCCCCCCGGGACTGGCGGGCCTGGTACCGGCTCGCGGCGGCTTACGGTGACGCTGGGGACACCCGTCGGGGACGCCGTGCGATGCGCTACGCAATAGCTCTCGAACGTGCCGATTCCGCCGCGTGATCTCGATACGTTTCGGACATGAGCGCGGGCGTCGTCTACGGAATCGATCTCGGAACCACGTACAGCTGTGTTGCCCGGGTGGACCGGTCGGGGGAGCCGGAGGTGGTTCCGCTCTCCGACGGCGCCACCACGCTGCCGAGCGTCGTGCTGTTCGTCGGGCCGGACGACTACGTCACCGGTGAGCCCGCCCGCCGCCTCGCCCGCGCCCGTGCCGACGACGTGTGCGCACTGGTCAAACGCCGGATGGGCGACGGTGACTGGCGTTTCGTCAGCTCCGGCCGGGCCTGGTCGGCGCCGGCGGTCAGCAGCCTCATCCTGCGGGCGCTGGTCAGTGACGTGGCCTTCGCCGCCGGCGAGTCGGTCCGTGACGTCGTCATCACCGTCCCGGCCTACTTCGGTGACGAGGAGCGTTGCGCAACAGTGCTCGCCGGGCAGTACGCCGGCCTGACGGTCGTGGACGTCATCAACGAGCCGACCGCCGCCGCGCTGTCCTACGGCTTCGCCCGGTTCAATGCCGACCCCCCCGACACGGGCCCCGGCGGGCGGGAGGAACACGAGGATGTCGCGCTCGTCTACGACCTCGGCGGCGGCACCTTCGACGTGACCGTCGTCGAGCTCGCAGACCGCCGGGTCTCGGTGGTCGCGGTCGACGGCGATCACCAGCTCGGCGGGGCCGACTGGGACGAGAAGATCGCGCTGCACCTGTCCCGGCGGGTCCTCGACGCCCATCCCGACGCCGAGGACCCGCTCGACGACTCCGAGGCCGCCCAGGCGCTGCTGCTGGCGGCCGAACAGGCCAAGCGCGAGCTCAGCGACCGGACGCGGACAACGGTCCGGGTGGAACACGACGGGCACGCGCTGACGGTGCCGTTCTCCCGGGACGACCTGGAGCGGCTGACCGCCGGCCTGCTGGAGCGGACCGTGACGCTGGCCCGCTCCGTCCTGGCCGCGGCCCGGGCCCGCGGGGTCACCCGGCTGGACCGGGCGCTGCTCGTCGGCGGATCGTCCAGGATGCCGGCGGTGGCCCGCCGGCTGGCCGCCGAACTCGGCGTACCGGTGGAGCTGCGCGACCCCGACCTCGCGGTCGCCAAGGGCGCGGCCCTCTACGGGGAGAAGAAGGCCATCGAGCGGCTGGTGCTGGCCGACCTGGTGTCCCGGGGGCAGATCCTCGACGGGGCCCAGCCCGACACCGCCGCGCCCGAGGATCTCGCCGCTGCCTGCCGGCGCCTGGCGGAGGCGTTCGGGCTGACCGCCGAGCGGGTCCGCCGCACCGTCGAGGTGCAGGTGGTCAACGTGGTCTCCCGCGGGTTCGGCGTGCTCGCGCTCGACCGTTTCGGCGAACGTTCCGCGGTGTTCCTCGTCCACCGCAACGACCGGCTGCCGATAGCGGTCAGGCGTAGTTTCGGCACCGTTCGTGACGACCAGGATGTTGTCACGGTTCACGTGGTGGAACAGGGCGGTGGTGTCGAGTCGACCCGGGTCGACGACGTTAAGATCATCGCACAGGCGGACATAACCGGGATCCCCCCGGGCTTCCCGGCCGGGACGCCCATCGAGATCACCTTCCGGATGGGCTTCGACGGCATCCTGGAGGTGACCGCGCTGCACGAGGGGCTGGTCGATCGTCCCCTGACCGTGCGGGTGGAGACCAGTGCGGCGCTCAGCCAGGCCGACGTCGCCCGGGAACGGGACGCGGTGGCCCGGTTGCGCCGTCGGGAGGGCTGAAGGAGCGGGCGTGGAGGAATTCCAGCCTAACGACTACCGCAAGCGGGTCCTCGCCGCCGTCCAGGCCCGTGGTGGGGTCGGGCAGTCCGACCCCTTCGAGCTGTACGACATCCCGCTGGCGGAGGTCGACCGGCTCACCGACGCCGACGTCGCCGCCCGCGTCGGCCAGGTGTGGGCCTTCTGGCAGAAGTCCCGGGACCATCCAAGTACCGGGGCCTGGTGCTCGCGCTGCTGGCCGCGCACGACCAGGTCGGCCAGGAACTGCTCGACGCGCGGCGCCGCGGCCTGCTCGCCGAGCGGGTCCGCCGCGAGCGTGACGACCGGGACGGGCAGCGCTTCGCCGACCTCGACGCCGCCGTGGCCCGGCTGGTGCAGCGCTTCGGCGGCCTGCCCGAGGACAAGCTCGCCGGCCTGCGGCAGCTCGCCGCCGAGCGCGGCATCGACGCCGACGCCTTCGCCCTGCGGGTGCGCCGGTACAAGGTGCTGCCCGCCGGGACGCCGGCGCGTCCCGACCGTCCCGCCGTCGACCCCGACCTGTTCCGGCAGGTACGCGCCGACCTCGACGAGCTCGGCCGGCTGTCCGGGGAGACCCCGCCGACGAGCCTGCTCACCCTGCTCGGCCTGCCGCCCGGCGCCGAACGGGACGAGATCCGCCAGGCCCGGGACGAGTTCGCCGCCCGCAACCGCGAACGCCGTCCGGACCGCCGCCGCGCACTCGTGGACGACCTGCTGGCCGCGGTCACCGCCCTGCTCGTCGACGCCGACCCGGCGCTGTACCTGGACGCCCTGGCAGCCGACGTGACCGCCCGACTGCGGCCGGCGGTGGCCGCGGCGGTGCTGGTCGAGGACGCCCTCACCCCGCGGCACTACACGAACTTCCTCACCGAGGCCGAGGAGCACGGCCTCGACCGGGGTCGAGCCGAGGCGGTACTCGCCGAGCTCGCCCGCGAACACGGCGTCGACGTGCCGGACGTCCCCGTCCGGGCCCGGCCAACCCGGCTGGCCCGGCCAAGCCAGCCGCTCCGGCCAGCCCAACGGCCCCAGCAGTCCCGAACCGCGCCGTCCCGGGCCACGCAGTGGCTGGAGCCGCTGGCCAGGGCCCGGGCCGCGCTGCGGGCGGGCCGTCCGGTCGAGGCCCACGAGCAGGTCGCCGAGGCCCGGGAACGGGCCGGGGAGCTGCTGCCCGCGATCCGGGCCGTCGCCGACGAGGTCGAGCAGGTGATCCGCGAGGCCGGGTCGCGGTGGCGGCAGGTCGAGGCTGCGGTGTCCGGCCGTAACCTGCGGACCGCCGCCCGGCTGCTCGACGAACTCGCCCGCGACGCCGCTGACGTGCCCGGCCGGGACGGGCGCAGCGTCGCCGAGGAGATCGCGACTGTCCGTGAGCAGCTCGCGCGCGCCGACGAGATGGTCGCCGCCGCCGGCCGCAGCCACGGCGCGCAGCGGGAGAGCCTGCTGCTGGAGGCGCTGGAGATCGTCGCCGACCATCAGGCCGCCCGCGACGCCCTTGCCGTCACCGGGGTGGCGCCACCGACGCGGGTACGGGCCCGGCGTGCCGGCCGGGCCGTGGTGGTCACCTGGCAGCCGTCGCCGTCGGCGGGCACTATCAGGTACCGCGTGCTGCGGATCGGGCCGGACGGAGCCTCCCGCGCGGTCGGTGTCACCCAGGTCACCAGCATCGAGGACGGCGGGGTCGGCCCGGACACGCCGATCCCGGCCTACGAGGTGCTCGCCGGCCGGTCCGGGCTGTGGTCCGCCCCCGCCCGCTCAGACGCGGCCCAGCTCGCTTCCGATCCCGTGTCCGTCGTCCTGACCGCCGCGGACCGCCTCGCGCCCGCGACCGATCTGCACCTCGCCGGCGACCTGCTGCGCTGGACCTGGCCGCCGGGATGCACCGAGATGATGGTCGTCTGGCGCGCCGACGCGCCGGCCCACACGGCGGACGACCCGGCGGCGCATCGCCGTAAGGTCACCAACGCCAGGTATGACGTGGATGGCGGCGTCCCGGTACCGGCCGAACGGCCGCTGCACCTGGCGGTGTTCGGCTGCGTGCGCGACGGCGGGCGGCTGCTGGTCGCCAGCGTCTGCCCGCCGTCGGCCCGCCTGTGGGCGGCCGGGGGTTGACGGGGGGCGGGAAACCCCCGACCGCCAGGGACGATCGACTGGGGGATGACCGTCGATCCTGGTCTATCACGGTCCGGCGCCGTCCAGAATCATCGCGGTGCGTTACTGTTACCGAGACGGCGGGTCGGTGCCATAGGTTGCCATAGGTCCGGTCCGGGCTAGATGGCCGCAGGTTACGGTATGGGCATGCGCGTCCAGATCATTGCTCAGACGCAGTTTGTCCCACCGGACGACGTCGACTGGAGCACCGATGCCGACGGTGGCCAGGCACTGGCGGAGTTCGCCGGCCGGGCCTGTTACCAGAGCTGGTCGAAACCGAACCCCGCCACGGCCACGAACGCCGGCTACCTGCGCCACATTCTCGACGTCGGGCACCTGTCCGTGCTCGAGCACGCGACGGTGAGTGTGTACATCACCGGGGTCTCCCGGAGCCTGACCCACGAGCTGGTGCGCCACCGGCACTTCTCCTACAGTCAGCTTTCCCAGCGTTACGTACCGGAGCGGGACGCCGCCGTGATCGAGCCGGACGTCATCGCTGAGGACCCACGGTTGCACGAACTGTTCACCGAGGCCACCGCCGCCTCGCTGGAGGCCTACGGCAAGCTCCTCGAGGGGCTGGAGAAGCGGTTCGCCGACGTGGCGACACCGACCTCCCGGCGCAAGCTCGCCCGGCAGGCCGCCCGGTCGGTGCTGCCCAACGCCACCGAGACCCGGATCGTGGTGACCGGGAACTACCGGGCCTGGCGTCACTTCATCGCGATGCGGGCGAGCGAGGCGGCCGACGTCGAGATCCGCGCCCTGGCGGTGGCGGTGCTGCGTGAGCTCCAGCGGCTCGCGCCGAATGTCTTCGGCGACTTCCAGGTGACCGCTCTGGACGACGGAACCGAGGTTGCGGCGAGCCCGCTCGCCGACTGAGGTGGGATGCATGCCGCTGTCACCAGGACCGCTGTCACCGGACGAGCTGCGGCGCATCCACGCCTACTGGCGCGCGGCGAACTACCTGTCGGTCGGTCAGATCTACCTGCTCGACAACCCCCTGCTGCGGGAGTCCCTGCGGGCCGAGCACGTCAAGCCCCGTCTGCTCGGCCACTGGGGCACCACACCGGGACTCAACCTGATCTACGCGCACATGAACCGCGTGATCAGGGCGAACGACCTGAACGCGATCTACGTCATCGGCCCGGGTCACGGTGGCCCCGGCATCGTCGCGAACGCCTACCTGGAGGGCACGTACTCCGAGGTCTATCCCTCCATCACCCGGGACGCCGCCGGGCTGCGCAGGCTGTTCCGCCAGTTCTCCTTCCCCGGCGGCATCCCCAGCCACGTGGCGCCGGAGATCCCCGGCTCGATCCACGAGGGCGGGGAACTCGGCTACGCCCTCACCCATGCCTTCGGCGCCGCGTTCGACAATCCTGACCTGCTGGTCTGCGCGGTCGTCGGGGACGGGGAGGCCGAGACCGGCCCGCTGGCGGCGAGCTGGCACTCGAACAAGTTCCTCGATCCGGTCCGTGACGGCGCGGTGCTGCCGATCCTCCACCTGAACGGCTACAAGATCGCTCAGCCGACCGTGCTCGCGCGCATCCCGCAGGCCGAGCTCGACCAGCTGATGCGCGGCTACGGCTACCAGCCGTTCCACGTTACCGGGGACGATCCCGAGCGGGTCCATCAGCGCTTCGCCGCCGTCATGGACACCGTCGTCGCCGAGATCGCCCGGATTCAGCGGCAGGCGCGAGCGCACGGCGACCCGTCCCGCCCGCCGTGGCCCATGATCGTCCTTCGTACCCCGAAGGGCTGGACCGGCCCGAGCGTCGTCGACGGCGCACAGGTCGAGGGCACGTGGCGATCCCATCAGGTGCCGGTCGCGCAGATCCACGACAACCCCGAGCACCTGGCGGAGCTGGAGCGGTGGCTGCACAGCTACCGGCCCGAGGAGCTCTTCGACGCCGACGGCCGCCTGGTCGCCGAGCTCACCGGCCTCGCGCCGTCGGGCAACCGGCGGATGAGCGCGAACCCGCATGCCAACGGCGGCGAGCTGCTGCGTGACCTCGCCCTGCCCGACTTCCGTGACTACGCCGTGGAGGTCGCCAACCCGGCCACGACGTTCAGTGAGGCGACAAGGGTCCTCGGCGGTTTCCTGCGGGACGTGATGACGGCGAACCCGACGACGTTCCGGGTCATGGGCCCGGACGAGACCGTCTCCAACCGTCTCGGCGCGCTGTTCCAGACGACGTCCCGGGCCTGGAACGCGCAGATCGTCGACGGCGACGACGACCTGGCGCCGGACGGCCGGGTCATGGAGGTGCTCTCGGAGCATCTGTGCCAGGGCTGGCTGGAGGGGTATCTCCTCACCGGCCGGCACGGGTTCTTCTCCTGCTACGAGGCGTTCATCCACATCGTCGACTCGATGGTGAACCAGCACGCGAAGTGGTTGAAGACGACCCGCCACATCCCGTGGCGGCGTCCGATCGCGTCGCTGAACTACCTGCTCACCAGCCATGTCTGGCGGCAGGACCACAACGGCTTCTCCCATCAGGACCCGGGCTTCATCGACCATGTGGTCAACAAGAAGGCGGAGATAATCCGGGTGTACCTCCCGCCGGACGCGAACACGTTGCTGTCCGTCGCCGACCACTGCCTGCGCAGCCGGCACTACATCAACGTCATCGTGGCGGGCAAGCAGCCGGCGCTGAACTACCTGCCGATGGACGCGGCGATCGCCCACTGCACCCGGGGCATCGGTATCTGGGACTGGGCCAGCAACGACCACGGACCCGCCAGCCGCTCCGAGCACGCAGCAGCCGACGGCATGCCCGACGTGGTCATGGCCTGCGCCGGCGACATCCCGACCCTGGAGACCCTGGCCGCGGTCGACATCCTGCGGCGCCACTTCCCTGACCTGAAGGTGCGCGTCGTCAACATCGTCGATCTGATGTGCCTCCAGCCTGACAGCGAGCACCCACACGGGATCTCCAACGCCCGTTTCGACGCGCTGTTCACCGCCGACCGACCGGTGATCTTCGCTTACCATGGCTACCCGTGGCTGATCCACAGGCTGACCTACCGGCGGACCAACCACACCAACATCCATGTCCGCGGCTACATCGAGGAGGGCACGACCACCACGCCGTTCGACATGGTGATGATGAACAACCTCGACCGGTTCCACCTGGTGATCGACGTGATCGACCGGGTGCCGTCGCTGGGTGCGCGCGCCGCACACGTCTGGCAGGACATGGTGGACGCCCGGATCGCGGCCCGCACGTACACCCGCGACTTCGGCACGGACATGCCCGAGATCTCCAACTGGACCTGGCCCTACTAGACGGCCCAGCAGCATGAACATCCTCGTGGTCAACGCCGGTTCGTCCAGCCTGAAACTGCGTCTCCTCGAGCCGGGGGACGCTCTGCTGGCCGCGGTCGACCTTCGCGCGCGGGAAGGCAGACCGAACCCGGACGAGGTCACCGCCGCGATCACGGACCTGGCTCGGCTCGGCGAGCTCGGCGCGGTCGGGCACCGGATCGTGCACGGCGGAACAGAGTTCACCGACCCGGTGGTCGTCACCGACCGGGTGGTCAAGGAGCTACGCTCGCTCGCCGTACTGGCCCCCCTGCACCAGCCGGCGGCGCTGGCCGCGCTGGCCGAGGTACGGACCGCGGCACCCGGCATCACCCAGGTCGCCTGCTTCGACACCTCCTTCCATGCCCGGATACCACTGGCCGCGGCCACCTACGCGGTTCCGGCTGACTGGCGGGACCGTCTCGGCGTGCGCCGCTACGGCTTCCACGGGTTGTCCCACGCGTACGCGTCCCGCCGGGCGGCTGCGCTGACCGGCGGGCGGCGGGTGGTGACCTGCCATCTGGGCTCGGGCGCGTCGCTGGCAGCCGTCCGCGACGGCGTCAGCATCGACACCACCATGGGGTTCACCCCGCTGGAGGGGCTGGTCATGGCGACCCGTTCCGGCACGATCGACCCGGGCCTGCTGCTGTGGCTGCAGACGTCGGCCGGCCTGTCCGCCGACGAGCTCACCGAGACGTTGTTCCACCGCTCGGGCCTGGCCGCCCTGGCCGGCACCCCGGACATGCGTACGGTCGTCAACCGCGCCGTCACCGGTGAGGCCGCATCCTCCTTGGCGCTGGCGGTGTACCTCCACCGACTGCGTGCGCAGATCGCCGCGATGGCGGCGGCTCTCGGCGGGCTGGACACGCTGGTCTTCACCGGTAGGGTGGGGGAGCGCTCCGCGACAGTACGGGCTGGCGCCACGGACGGGCTGGGTTTTCTCGGTGTGGGCATCGACCCGGCGCGTAACGTCGCTCATGCAGACGGCGATCATGACATCACCGCTGCCGGCTCGCCGGCCCGGACGCTCGTTGTCGAGGCCCGCGAGGACCTGGAGATCGCCCGGAGTGTCCGCGTGTGCCTTGCCGGGCAGTTCCCGCGTTGAGGAGCGCGGTGACCGACTCCTGGAGGCGCAGTGGTTCCCCGGCCCACCGCCCGGCGTTCGGGATGGCGACACCTGCGTCGCAGGCGAGCCGACGAACGGTTTCCGGATGTACCGCGACACCCGGTTCGACGTCGCTGCGGGACTGGTGCTCACGGTCGCCGTCGGTGAGCAGATTCGCGTTGATATGGACGTTCACGGTGTAGCGGGCGGGGTCGGCCAGCGTAGGTGCCCTGCTGGTGAGGAAATCGCAGGCGACCGCGGTGAGAGCGTCGGCGTTCGTGGCCCGGTCCCGAGGCATGTCAGGCGCGTGGCCGGCGTGGGCCGCGTCGAGGGCCTTGACGAACAGGGCGCCATCCTCGGGGGTCAGTCGGGCATGGATGATCAGGCTGCCGTCGTCGTCCCACTGCCACGAGCAGGACCGGCGAGTGTGTCGGTCGATCACCTGACCCAGCCCGTCACGGCCACGCAGACGACCGTACGCGGCGACGAGCCGGTCAAGCTGACTGGCCGTGGCATGTTCGGCCTGACGGACCCATTCGGCCTCGCTGTCGACGTCGGCGACCCGACTGATGGCGCGGACCTTGGCGTAGGACAACCGACCGCTCGCGAAGGCGTCGCGCAGTGCGGGGAGCTGTTCGAGAGCGTGCCCGACGCGGAGGTGCTCATAGCCGGTGCGCAGGCTGGTCCCGCACTTCCACGACAGCCAGTGTGCGCAGGAGCGGATCCCCGCCCCTGCCCAGCCCTCGCGGCGGTCGAACGCGGCCAGTGCCAACAGCCAGGCGCACATCGCGGCTGAGATCCGTCCGGCCCAGGCGCAGATTTCCGCTTCAAGCTGGTGGAGGGGGGCATGCTCCACATCGATATCGAACATAGGTTCGATGCTAGACCCATATTGTCTGGCCTGCAAGGAAATGTCTGTTCTGTACAGAGTTGTGAAGTGGGGTCGGCGGGGCCGAAGCCCGAGGCGGTCACGTCCAGGCGCGGGGTCGAAGGTCGGGTTCGCGCCCCGGGGTGCCGTGGGGCCTTCGGCAGGGGAATGATCCTTCAGGAAGGAGGGGTGCGTTCCGCGGAACACGGTCGAGACGACAGTGACGGCGACGGCTGCGACAGGTGGTTGTGGCAGTCGGGTGAGAGGCAGTGCGGGCGGAAGCCGGTGACAGCCAGGCGGCGGACGCGGTGGAGGCCCGGCTGCGTTCGGCTGGCGCGTGCTGTCGCGGCTGGCGGGCGTTGCTGGACACTGCTGCGTCTGTCGGCTGCTGGCTCTGTTGGCGGAGTAGACTGATCGCTCGCAGGCACGGACCGGCCGGCCCGGGAATGGGCTGATGAGGAAACGGGCCAGCGAGGAACAGGATGGTCACCATGCCGAAGAACCAGGGTCGAGGGGTGGCCGTCCGCTCCTGGCGTCCCGGTGGTCCGCGACGCCTCGTCCGGCTTGGCCGGAACATGTCGCGAGCATCCGGCGCCCCGGGGTCGGGCGCGCCGTCGGAGCGCCGTCGCCAGGATGCCGGTCGCGCTGGGTAGCAGCTATCGTCGAAGCTTCCTGGCCGTCGTCGGCATTCCGGCCGTCTCATGTGTGGCGGACTCATGTGCGTCCGAGGTGCCGTCACGTGCCGTGCCGGGTGTTGCCCGACAAGGCACCATGAGAACTAAGGTGACCGGCATGTCAGTGTTGTCCCGAGCGCCCTTCGGTCGCATGATTACAGCAATGATCACTCCGTTCACCGCGGACGGTGAACTTGATCTTAAAGGTGCTGCGGCACTCGCGGAGTATCTGGTGGACGTCGGCAACGACGGTCTGGTTGTCAACGGGACGACAGGGGAATCGCCGACCACCTCGGACGCGGAAAAAGAAGAGCTGCTCAGGACGGTGGTGGAGGCCGTCGGCACCCGGGCGAAGGTGATTGCCGGTGTGGGCACCAACGACACCCGGCACACGGTGGAACTGGCCGTGGCGGCGCAGAAGGCCGGCGCGTACGGGCTGCTGGTGGTCAGCCCTTATTACAGCAAGCCTCCACAGGCCGGGCTTGCGGCGCACTTCCGTACGGTCGCGGACGCTACTGGTCTACCTGTCATGATCTATGATATACCTGGCCGTACCGGTGTGCCGGTGGCAACGGATACGCTGGTACATCTGGCTGACCATCCACGGATCGTGGCTGTCAAGGATGCCAAGGGCGATCTTGGCGCGTCGTCGTGGGTCCTTGCCCGAACAGAACTTGCATACTACTCCGGTACGGACATTCTCAACCTCCCGCTCCTGGCGGTGGGGGCCGTGGGGGTCGTAAGCGTCGTCGGGCATGTCGCCACCGTCCGGATCCGTTCGATGATCGATGCTTTCGACGCAGGTGACGCCGTTCGTGCCCGTTCACTACACCTGAGTCTGCTTCCGGCGTACGAGGGCATGTTCAGGAACCAAGGTGTGATCATGACAAAAGCTGCTCTTCACATAGCTGGGCTGCCCGCTGGGGGAGTCCGGCCGCCGCTGGTGGATGCCACCGAGCAGGAACGCGAGCGACTCAGGGCCGACCTGGCCGCGGCCGGAATCGACCTGTCCGCGGACGTGGCCACGGCGACGGCGGGTTCCGCGTGAGCCATCCCCACCCCGGGCTGGGAACACCGCCACCGCTTCCGCCGGACGGGCTGCGCATCGTCGCGCTCGGGGGTCTCGGCGAGATCGGGCGCAACATGACCGTGTTCGAGTTCGACGGCCGGCTGCTCGTCGTCGACTGCGGAGTGCTCTTCCCCGAGAGTGACCAGCCCGGCGTCGACCTCATTCTCCCCGACTTCACCGCCATCCGGGACAGGTTGGACGCCATCGAGGCGGTCGTGCTCACCCACGCACACGAGGACCACATCGGCGCCATCCCCTACCTGCTGCGCGAACGTGCCGACATCCCGCTGGTCGGCTCCCGGCTGACGCTCGCGCTGACCGTGGCCAAGCTCGCCGAGCACCGCATCACCCCGGTCACCGTCGAGGTGCGGGAGGGGCAGGTCCACAGTTTCGGCCCATTCGGCTGTGAGTTCTTCGCGGTCAACCATTCCATCCCGGACGCCATGGCTGTCGCGATCCGCACGCCGGCCGGTCTGGTGCTGCACACCGGCGACTTCAAGATGGACCAGCTTCCCCTCGACGGCAGGCTGACCGATCTGGGCGGCTTCGCCCGGCTCGGCCGGGAGGGTGTCGACCTTCTGCTGTCCGACTCCACCAACGCCGAGGTGCCAGGCTTCGTGACCTCGGAGCGGGAGATCGCTCCCGTCCTCGACGGTGTGTTCCGGGGAGCGAACAAGAGAATCATCGTCGCCTGTTTCGCCAGTCATGTGCACCGTGTGCAGCAGGTTCTTGACGCGGCGGAGGCGCATGGTCGCTCGGTGTGCTTCGTGGGACGCTCGATGGTGCGCAACATGGGGGTGGCCCGTGACCTGGGGCTGCTGCGGGTCGCGCCGGGCCTCATGGTCGACATGCGTGACATCGCCTCGCTGCCCGATCGCAACGTCTGCCTGGTCTCGACCGGTTCCCAGGGCGAGCCGTTGTCGGCCCTGTCCCGGATGGCCAACCGTGACCATGCGATCCGGATCGAGGCCGGCGACACGGTCGTGCTCGCCTCCAGTCTGATCCCGGGGAACGAGAACGCGGTCCATCGGGTGATCAATGGGCTGACCCGCTGGGGGGCGAAGGTCGTCCACAAGGGCGTGGCCAAGGTGCACACATCCGGGCACGCGCCGGCCGGCGAGCTCCTGTACGTCCTCAACGCCACCCGCCCGTCCAACGTCATGCCGGTACACGGCGAGTGGCGTCATCTGCGTGCGCACGGCGCGCTCGCCGAGGCGACCGGTGTGCCCGCGGACAGGATCGTGCTCGCCGACGACGGCATGGTCGTCGACCTGGTCGACGGGCAGGCGAACATCACCGGCGTCGTCCCGTGCGGCTACGTCTACGTCGACGGGCTCGCCGTCGGCGATGTCGGCGAGTCGAGCCTGAAGGACCGTCGCATCCTGGGCGATGATGGCTTCATCACGATCACGGTTGTGGTCGACGCCGCGTCGGGGAAGGTCGTGGGCGGCCCCGAGCTGTCGGCCCGGGGGTTCTCCGACGCCCGCGAGGCATTCGAGCAGGTACGCGGCCTGGTGTCCGAGGCGTTGGCCGAGTCGATGCGTTCTGGCATGGTGGATGTCGCCGCGTTGCAGCAGCTGGTGCGCCGCACGGTCGGACGCTGGGTGAGTGACACCTACCGGCGCCGTCCGATGATCGTGCCGGTGGTTGTCGAGGTCTGAGGCGACGCGCCCGGAAGGTCGGGGTTGCCGGATGTCGCGGCCGGAGACCGGTACCGTCCTGGAGTGGCCACACGGGCGAGTGGTACGCGGACGCGTGCCCAGAGCGGGAGGTCTCCCTCCCGCTCGGCGCCTGCGCGGCGTCCACCGGCTGCGGGCAAGGCGTCGAGCGGAAAGCCGACAGCGAGCAGGCCCCGGCCGAAGGCCAGCCCCGCGAAGGCCGGTACGGGCAGATCACGCCCTCCCTTCACCGTGGTTGCCGCCCAAGCCGCGATCCGGCTGGTGGTCCGGGCCTGGCAGGCCGCGGCCGCGCTGTTGGGCGGGATGGGCCGCCGGATCGGTCGGGGCGCCCGTGACCTGCGTATCGACGAGGCGCACCGGCGGGACGGCGCGGGGCTTGCCACGCTTGGCGCGACCGCGCTCACCCTGGCTGCGGTCTGGTTTCATGCCGGTGGGCCGGTGGGCCGTGTTGTCGCAGGCCTGTTGCACTTCCTGGTCGGCGCGGGCGCGGTGGCGCTTCCGCTGTTCGGCCTCGGCGCGACCTGGCGGCTGATCCGCAGCCCGAGCGATCCGGACAGCCGCGGCCGGGTGCTGATCGGCTGGACCGCTTTCGCGGCGGGTGCGCTGGGGCTGGTGCACGTCGCGCACGGGGTGCCTGATTTCGGCGCCGGTACCGCCGCGATCGAGCGGGCGGGGGGGCTGGCCGGGTTCCTGGTCAGTTCGCCGCTGTCCAGCGCTGTCACCGCGTACCTGGCGGTGCCTCTGCTGGTTCTGGTGAGCGTGTTCGGCATACTCGTGATCACCAAGACCCCGATTCACACGATCCCCGACCGACTGCGCGAGCTGCGGGACAGGGTCATGGCCGGTTACCAGCGCGGGGAGGACCGTGGAGGTCGCCGGGATCGGGATCGGAGTCGGGATCGGGACCGGGGTCGCCGAAACGAGCCGGCCACCGGCAGCCCGGCGCAGGATCGGTTCCGCGGGTCACTGGTGGAGGACCTGCTCGGCATCCCTGCCTCCCAGCCACTGCCGGATCCGGACGTGTTCGACATCGACGCGACCGGGGATACCGGGCCGCCGGTGGCGGACGAACCGGCGCCGGCGCCCCGGGCCGGCGGACGGCGGGCCCCGAAGACGCGGGGACGCGGACCAGGGCCCGAGCCGTCGTCCGAGCCGGCACAGATGCGTCTGCCCGATCCGTCCGAGGTGGAGCACTTCGTCGCTCCCGGCCTGAGCGGTATGGCGGGAAGTGGCTATGTTCTGCCGTCGCCGACGTTGTTGCAGCAGGGTACGCCGCCGAAGGTGCGGTCGGCTGCGACGGATGCGGTGATCGGTTCGTTGACGGATGTCTTCGCGCAGTTCCGGGTGGATGCCAGGGTGACGGGTTTCACTCGGGGGCCGACGGTGACCCGGTACGAGATCGAGTTGGGTGCGGCGGTGAAGGTCGAGCGGATCATCCAGCTCACCAAGAACATCGCGTACGCGGTGAAGAGCCCGGATGTGCGGATCATCAGTCCGATCCCGGGGAAGAGCGCGGTGGGGATCGAGATCCCGAACACCGATCGGGAGTTGGTTTCGCTCGGGGACGTGTTGCGCAGTGAGGAGGCGACCGGGAACCCGCATCCGCTGCTGGTTGGTCTGGGTAAGGACATCGAGGGCGGCTATGTGGTGGCGAACCTCGCGAAGATGCCGCACATCCTGATCGCCGGGGCGACCGGGGCAGGGAAGTCGACCTGTATCAACACGTTGATCACGAGTGTGTTGGCGCGGGCCACCCCGGATCAGGTGCGGCTGGTGCTGGTGGATCCCAAGCGGGTGGAGTTGACGAACTATCAGGGGATTCCCCATCTGATCACGCCGATCATCACGAGTCCGAAGAAGGCCGCGGACGCGTTGGAGTGGGTGGTCAAGGAGATGGAGAACCGTTACGAGGATCTGGCCGCGTGCGGGGTGCGGCACGTCGACGACTTCAACCGCAAGGTGCGGGCCGGTCAGATCGTGGCGCCGCCGGGTTCGGAGCGGGTGTATGCGCCGTATCCGTACATCCTGACGATCGTGGACGAGCTGGCGGACCTGATGATGGTGGCGCCGCGGGATGTCGAGGACTCGATCTCGCGGATCACGGCGATGGCGCGGGCGGTGGGGATTCATCTGGTGTTGGCCACGCAGCGGCCGTCGGTGGACGTGGTGACTGGTTTGATCAAGGCGAATGTGCCGTCGCGGCTGGCGTTCGCGACGTCGTCGTTGGCGGACAGCCGGGTGATTCTGGATCAGGCGGGGGCGGAGAAGCTCGTCGGGCTCGGGGATGCGTTGTTCTTGCCGATGGGGGCGGGGAAGCCGGCGCGGATCCAGGGGGCGTTCGTTTCCGAGGAGGAGATCGCCGCGATCGTCGCTCATACCAGGGAGCAGGCGGCGCCGGCGTTTCGGGTGGATGTGTTCGAGAGTGGCGCAGAGTCCAGGAAGGAGATCGACGAGGAGATCGGGGACGATCTGCAGTTGTTCGTGCAGGCGGTTGAGCTGGTGGTGTCGACCCAGTTCGGGTCGACCTCGATGCTTCAGCGCAAGTTGCGGGTCGGGTTCGCCAAGGCCGGCCGTCTGATGGACCTGATGGAAAGCCGTGGCATCGTCGGTCCCAGCGAGGGGTCGAAGGCCCGGGACGTGCTGGTCATGCCGGACGAACTCGAAGGACTCCTGGTAACTCTACGCAATGACGAGTAGAC
>NZ_CAAAFS010000298.1:0-10811 GCF_900634755.1 Protofrankia symbiont of Coriaria myrtifolia | reverse complement strand
TCTACTAGTGACGTCCATGGCGATCATCGGAGTGTGCTTTCGGCGACTGGCCAACCACCGTAGACTCGCCAGTACTGCCGATCCGACCGGGCGGAGGGTGGCCTATGCAGTCCACTGACCCGACGGTGTCCGCAGGCAGCCCGCCTCCGGAGGGAGTGGGTGCGGCGCTCGCGACCGCCCGCGTCAGACAGGGCCTGTCGATCTCGGACATCAGCGAGCGGACCCGTGTGCGCGCCGCGCTGATCGAGCAGATAGAGGTTGACGATTTCACCAGCTGTGGTGGTTCGGTGTATGCGCGTGGCCACATCCGCAGCATCGCCCGCACCCTGGGGATCGATCCCGCGCCGCTGATCTCCGAGTTCGACCGGCGGCACGGCCGGCCGACCGGGCCGCAGCCGCTCCCGTCGCGGCCGGCCGATCCGTTGATCTCGCACGGGGCGGTAGCCCGTCGGGGGTTCCCCTGGGCACCCGCGGTGATCGTTGCGCTGGTAGCGGTCTGTGTCCTGGCCGCTCTCGCCGTCTTCGTCCCGGACGACTCCGGCGGTGCACTGCGCGACCCAACCGATGTTCGGGCGGCCGCCACGGTCCCGCCGGCGACGCCGGGAGCCGGCGCGTCCGCCGCACCCGTGCGGTCCGCGACGCCCGCGCCGAGCGGGGTGAACGTCGAGGTGGCGGTACGGGACGAGCCGAGCTGGCTGGAGATGCGGGACGAGGCACAGCGGGTCCTGTTGCAGCAGCTCCTGCAGCCCGGCGACAGCCGGCTGGTGAAGGCGGCCCGTTCCATGGAGATCAAAATCGGCAACGCTGGATCGGTGGCGGTCTCCTGCAACGGGCGGGATCTGGGACTGGGGGGCAGCCCCGGCCAGGTCCTCACCGTACGTGTGGGTCTGGGTGTGTCGGGAGACTGTGCCATTGGTAACCCGGCATCCCGGTAGCCTGACGTCGTGCCCGATCGTCCCGTTCGCCGTGTCGCGCTGATCACACTGGGCTGTGCCCGCAACGACGTGGACTCCGAGGAGCTCGCGGCGCGGCTCGGGGGGGACGGCTGGGCCGTGGTCGACGATCCGGTCACCGCCGACGCCGTGGTGGTCAACACCTGCGGTTTCGTCGACGTCGCCAAGAAGGACTCGATCGACACACTGCTCGCCGCCGCCGATCTGCGCGACGCCGCCACGGACGCCGGGGGCCCGAAGGCCGTGGTCGCGGTCGGCTGCCTGGCCGAGCGGTATGGGCGACAGCTCGCCGACAGCCTGCCGGAGGCCGACGCAGTCCTCGGTTTCGACGCCTACCCGACGCTCGGCAGCCATCTGGACGCGGTGCTGCGTGGCGAGAAACCCGCGGCGCACACTCCGCGTGACCGGCGGACCCTGCTGCCGATCACACCGGTCGACCGCCAGGCGGAGCGGACGGAGCGGGCCGGGCCCGCCTCCGGCCCGCCGGTCCTGCGCCAACGCCTGCTCGGGGGACCTGTCGCGTCGTTGAAGATTTCCAGTGGTTGTGACCGGCGCTGCGCGTTCTGCGCGATCCCCACGTTCCGCGGGGCGCACGTCTCCCGGCCACCGCAGGACGTCCTCGCCGAGGCCGAGTGGCTCGCCGGCCAGGGCGTGCGGGAACTCGTCCTGGTCAGCGAGAACTCGACCTCCTACGGCAAGGACCTCGGGGACCTGCGGGCGCTGGAGAAACTGCTGCCCCAACTGGCCGCGATCGCCGGTGTGGTCCGGGTCAGAGCGGTGTACCTGCAGCCCGCCGAGGTACGCCCGTCCCTGCTGGAGACGGTGCTGACGACTCCGGGAGTCGCCCCCTACCTCGATCTGTCGTTCCAGCACGCCAGTCCGTCGGTGCTGCGGCGGATGCGCCGTTTCGGTGGCGCGGACGCCTTCCTCGATCTGCTGGCGCGGGCCCGCGCGCTGGCCCCGGACCTCGGCGCCCGCTCGAACGTGATCGTCGGCTTCCCGGGCGAGACCCGGGCGGACGTCGCGCTGCTGGAGCGCTTCCTCACCGACGCCGACCTCGACGCCGTCGGGGTCTTCGGATACTCCGACGAGGACGGGACCGAGGCGGCCACCCTGCCCGGCAAGGTCACGCCGGCCACGGTACGCCGGCGCCAGGCGCGCGTGACCGACCTGGTCGAGCAGTTGACCGCCGCCCGCGCGCAGCAGCGGCTCTCCTCGGTCGTAGAGGTCCTGGTGGAGGAGGTCGCCGGTGGGCTGGCACATGGACGGGCCGCGCACCAGCAGCCCGAGGTCGACGGAGCGTGCACGGTCCGCCTGCCGGCGGCCGAGGCCGCGCGGGTGCGGGTGGGCGATCTGGTGAGTGCGAAGGTGGTCGCGTCCGAAGGGGTGGACCTGGTCGCCGAGCTCCTCGACATCGTCGACCCTGTGACAGTCGACCCTGTGGTATGAGCGGGGCCGCCGTCAGCCGGCTGAATCTTGCCAACGCGCTCACCGTCGGGCGGGTCGCGCTCGTCCCGGTGTTCGTGGTGTTCATGTTCGCCGATGGGCAGGACGGTTCCGACTGGCGGGTGGCGGCGTTCGCCGTCTACGCGCTCGCGGCGGTCACCGACCAGGTCGACGGATATGTCGCCCGCAGCCGCGGGATCGTCACGGATTTCGGGATCATCCTCGATCCGATCGCGGACAAGGCTCTCACCGGCGCCGCGCTGCTGTCCCTGTCGCTGCTCGATGACCTACCGTGGCTGGTGACGGTGGTCGTCGCGGTCCGGGAGGTCGGGGTCACCCTGCTGCGGTTACGGATGATCCGCTACGGGGTGATGGCACCCAGCCGCGGGGGCAAGCTGAAGACCCTGCTGCTCAACTGCGCGATCGGTCTCTACGTGCTCCCGCTGGAAGGGACCGCCGCCTCCGCGCGGGCGGTCGTTCTCGCCGCCGGGGTGCTGGTGGCGGTGGTCACCGGTCTTGACTATGTGGGACGGGCGGTGGCCCTGCGACGGCAGGCGACGCGGCCGGTCCCCGCGATCTCCGAGGAGAGCGATGCGGGCTGAACTGCTGGCAGTGGGTGACGAGCTGCTGTTCGGGGACATCGTCAACGGCAACGCGGCGTGGCTCGGGCGGCAGCTTGCCGACGTGGGTGCGCGGCTGACGATGTCGACGGTGGTGGGCGACAACGTCGAAACGATCGCGGCCGGGATCCGGGCGGCGCTGGGCCGCGCGGACGCGGTCATCCTCACCGGCGGGCTCGGGCCGACCCAGGACGATCTGACCCGGGAGGGGATCGCCCTGGCGGCCGGCGTGGCCATGCGCCGGGATCCCTTCCTGGAGGCGTCCTTACGCCGCTGGTTCCAGGCGCTGCGGCGGGACGCGCCGGGCGGTACGGGCCGGGGGACGCCGGAGATGAACTACCGGCAGGCGGATCTTCCCGAGGGCGCCGAACCGCTGCCGAACGAGGTCGGCACCGCGCCCGGTATCCGCCTGGAGATAGCCGGTGAGGGCAGCGGCAGCGGCGGTGTGGTGTACGCGCTGCCTGGCGTCCCCAACGAGATGTACGCGATGTTCACCGGGTCGGTCCTGCCGGATCTGCTGCGCCGGGCGGGGGAGCCGGCGGTCGTGGTGCACCGGGTCCTGCGCACCGCCGGGATCTGGGAGTCGGTGGTGGCCCAGGCGCTGGCGGGGGAGGTCGAGCGGCTTGCCCCGGTCGGGAACCCGATGATCGCTTTTCTCGCCAGCGGCGGGCAGACCCGGGTGAGGATCAGCGCCCGCGCCACCGACCGGGCCGAGGCCCACCGGCTCATCGAGCCGGTGGAGAAGGCGGCCCGCGACGCGCTCGGGATCGCGCTCTACGGCGTCGACGACGATTCGCTGGAGGGGACCGTCCTGCGGCTGCTCGCCGAGCGCGGTGAGACGCTCGCCGTCGCCGAGTCGATGACCGGTGGGCTGCTCGCCGGCCGGCTCACCGACGTCGCCGGTGCCAGCGCGGTGCTGCGCGGCGGGGTGGTCTCCTATGCCACCGAGGCCAAGCGGGACGTGCTCGGGGTCGACCCGGAGGTGCTGGCGACGTCCGGCGCGGTGTCCCCGGAGACGGCGGCGGCGATGGCCGCGGGCGTACGGGACCTGCTGGGGGCGAGCAACGGGCTGGCGGTGACCGGGGTGGCCGGTCCCGACGAGCAGGAGGGCAAGCCGGTCGGGACCCTGCACATCGGTATGGTTGGTGCCTTCGGCACGCTGACGAGGTCCCTGCGCCTCCCTGGCGACCGTCGTACGAACCGTATCTATGCGGTCGTCCAGGCGTTGGACGCTCTTCGGCGTACCCTGACTGTTCATACTTGTTGACTGGGATGAACCGCCGGACGCGTGTTGCTTACATGGTTACAGTCGTATCAACGGCCAGCCATCACGGTGGACAGCAGGTATACGGTAAGGCCCAGCCCGAGGACGAAGGAGGAGGCACGATGGTCCTGCTCCGACGCATGCTCGGCGAGGCATTGCGCCGCCGCCGCCAGGATCAGCACCGGACCCTGCGTGAGGTGTCCTCCAACGCGAGAGTCTCGCTCGGATACCTCTCCGAGATCGAGCGGGGACAGAAGGAGGCCAGCTCCGAGCTGCTCGCGTCGATCTGCGACGCGCTCGGCGTCCGGCTCGCCGACCTGCTGCGTGAGGTGAGCGACGACCTGGAGCTCGCCGAGCTCGCGGCCGGCGGCCCGGCCCGGGTGGGCGCCCCGATGGCGGGGATGCCGCCGATGGCCGCCATGCAGCCTCCCGCCATGCAGTCCCGCGGCGGCGCGACCACCGCCGTGGTCGACCGCGCCGCCTGAGCCGACTGACGGCGGCGGTGGTGCCGTCTAGCCGACGTCCGTTTTAGTGGGCCGGGGGGCACCGATGTCCGGCTTGACGTGCGACGATCGGGGTATGGCGAACGTCGTCCGCAAGTTCTACCGCTATCTGTCCGCGTCGGCGAACCGGAAGCTGGACGAGAAGGCGGATCCGCGCGTCCAGATCGACCAGGCGATCACCGAGGCGCAGCGGCAGCACCAGGCGCTCGTGCAACAGGCTGCCGCGGTCGTCGGCAACCAGCGGCAGCTGGAGATGCGGATGGCGCGCCAGATCGAGGATGTCGAGAGCCTGACCGCCTCCGCACGCCAGGCCATCCTGCTCGCGGACGCGGCCAGCGCGAAGGGCGAGGAGGACGCGGCAGCCCGCTACGAGCAGACCGCGCAGGCGTTCGCCAGCCAGCTCGTCGCCGCGGAGAGCTCCCTTGACGACCTCAAGGCCCTGCACCAGCAGGCCGCGCTCTCCGCCGAGCAGGCCCGCCGCGCGGTGGAGGACAACACGCTGCGGCTGGAGGGGCAGCTCGCCGAACGGGCTCGGCTGCTGACCCAGATCGAGCACGCCGCCATGCAGGAGCAGATGGGCAAGGCGCTCGACGGCATGTCCCGGCTCACCCCGCCAGGCGACACCCCGACGCTGGGGCAGGTCCGGGACAAGGTCGAGCAGCGCTACGCGATCGCCCTGGGACGGCACGAACTGTCCTCGCAGGGGGTGGAGTCGCGGATGCTGGAGATTCGTCGGGCGTCGTTGGACGCGAAGGCGTCCAACCGTCTCGCCGAGATCCGCACGGCCCTGTCGGCCGGGCCGGCGGCGGGCGGATCCGACGGCACGCTGTCCCTGGACAAGGGACAGGCTGATCGGCCGGACGCCTGACGATGCTGCCGGCACGCGGGACGGGGCCGAGCAGCCGCCTGCCGGAGTGGCTGCGTGCCGATATCGAACGCCGGAACCTGCTGCGCGGCGAGCAGCGGCTGATCCGCGCCCAGGCCAGGCAGCGCCGCCGCGCGGCCGCATCCGCGCGGGCGTGGTCCGGGGTCGCGGTCCTCACCCCGGCGGTCGCGGTGCTCGACGGGACGTGGGGCTGGCTGGTCGTGGGCGTCGGCGCGCTCGTGCGGGCCGGTCTGTCCTGGCGTCAGGCGCGGGCGGCTCCGGCGCTGCCGGCGGCTCTGCCGCTGCCGACGGCGCCGCTGCCCTCGCGGCTGCGGCTACGGGGCTCGGCCGCCGCGGAGCCCCTGCACCGCGGCGAGGCGGCGGTGGTCGCGCTCGCCGCCATGCTGCGGTCGTTGCCGCCCGGGGCCGCCGCCGAGGCGGTCCGCGCGGCGATGGCGTCGGCCGCCCAGGTGGTCGATGGTCTGCGCGGCCAGGCCGCCCGGGTGCTGGCCTGTGAGTCGGCGGCGCGTACGGTCGTCGACCCAGGCCGTCGAGCGGAGATCACTACTACGATCAAGGGCCTGGTGAGTTCGATGACGACCGAGGCGGACGCCCTCGACGAGATGCTGGCCGCGGCCAGTGACCTGCTCGCCTCGACACCGTCGGCGCTGTTGCCGGCGGGGGCGGTGGCGGGGCGCGACGGTGAGCTCGAACGCGGGACCGCGGCCCTGCGCGGCTTCGCCGACGGCCTGCGCGAACTCATGCGGGATGGTTCAGGCCCGTAGCCGCAGGCCGCGCGGTGTAGGATGGAAGCCGGCGCGTTCCAGGGCCTGGCCGAGTTCGCTGGTGCGCAGTTCGCTGGTGAGCACGGCCTGGCCGTCGGCCCTCTCCACGGACAGCTGTCCCAGCCAGCCGTCCCGCACGGCGAGCGCGAGGGTGTCGACCGCCGGCTGCACCCGTTCGGGGTCGTCGGTCCAGGTCAGTAACGTCCGGCCGCCGCGTTCGACGTAGAGCACCAGTTCGCCGTCGACGAGCACGACGAGCGCACCCGGTGTGCGTCCCGGCCGGTGCCCCCCGCCGGGGGAGCCAGGGGCGTTGGCCGGCTGGGCCGCCGGCCAGGGCAGGGCGGCGCCGTAGGGGTTCGCCGGGTCGGTCGCGGCGAGCACGAGTGCGCCGGACGTCGCCGGCATCGCCCGCAGCCGGTCGACCGCACCGGGGACGGCGAACTGGGCCGCGCCGAGGGATTCCACGAAGTATCCACGTCTGCACTGTCCGTTGTCCTCGAAGGCGGACAGGGCGCGGTACACCCCGGCGAAACCGCCCGGGATCCCCTCGGCCGTGACCGTGCCGCGGGTGACGATCCCGTACCGGTCGAGCAGCATCTCGGCCTGCGCGTGGGCGTGCAGCGTCGGGTCGGCATCCCGTGCGGGCAGCAGTGACCAGCGGCCGGCCACCGTCGGCGGGCCGGTCCGCGACGGCATGCTCGGACGGGACATGCTCGGACGGGAGTAGCGCACCGGGCGCAGCCGGGGGCTGCGCCGAGCGGTCGGATGGCTGCCGCGGCGGGCGGCCAGCGAGGTCCGCAGCGGGGCGAGGCTGTCGTTGGTGACCAGGCCCGCCCACACCAGATCCCACAGTGCGGCCGCGAGCGCGGTGTCGTCGAGGCTGCCGACCCGGTCGGAGAGGGACCGGAAGAACAGGGCGGCCCCCGCGTCGAGGGCCTCGAGCACGGCGGCGTGCAGGGGGGTGCTCGCCGCGTCCGGGACGGGCGGTGGCAGCAGCAGGGGAGCGCTGTCGGCGAGGACCAGGGTCAGCCAGCCGTCGTTGCCGGGCAGCCCGCCCGCACCGGCCCACAGCACCTCACCGGACACGCACAGCTCGTCGAGCATCCCCGGCTGGTAGTCCGCCACCCGGGCGGGCAGGACGAGTTGCTCCCAGGCGCTGGCCGGCATCAGCGCGCCCTGCAGCTGCTCAACGGCCCGCACCACCGCGTCGACGCCGTGGCTGCCGTCCCGGCCGCGTGACAGCCCCTGCCAGGCGGGCAGGAAACGGGCAAGGGCCGTCACCGGGACGGGCTCGACGTCGCGGCGGGAGGCGGCGAGGCTGCGCCGGCGCAGTATCCGTAACACCGTGTCGTCACACCACTGCTCGCCGGTGCCGCCCGGGCGCAGTTCGCCGCGGACGAGCCGGCCGGTGGCGAGCATCCGCTCCAGGCCGGCGGTCACCACCGCCACCCCCAGCCCGAAGCGGTCGGCGACCGCCTCGGCGTCGAACGGGCCGTGCGTGCGCGCGTAGCGGGCGAGCAGGTCACCGAGCGGGTCGCGGACCGTTTCGGTGAAGGCCGTGGGTACCCCGACCGGCACCGGGATGCCGAGGGCGTCGCGCAGCCGGCCGGCGTCCTCGACGGCCACCCAGCGTTCCTCGCCGGCGATGCGTACCCGCAGCGCGCGGTGGGTGTCGGCGAGCTCGGCGAGGTGGGCCGGGGTTGCGCCGCGGGCCAGCGCCTCCGGTGTGCTGAGGTCGCCGACCAGGCGCAGCAGGTCGGCGACGTCCTCGACGTCACGCGCCCGCCGGTCGGGTGCCAGGCGCTGCAGTTCGGCCTCCACCTGGGCGAGCACGGCCGCGTCGATCAGCTCCCGCAGGTCGGCCTGGCCGAGCAGCTGGGTGAGCAGGGAGCTGTCCAGCGCGAGCAGTTGGGCCCGGCGTTCGGCCAGCGGGGTGTCCCCGTCGTACATGAACGCCGCGACGTAGCCGAACAGCATCGAGCGGGCGAACGGCGAGGGCGCCGCGGTCTCCACCTCGACGACGCGCAGCGTGCGGGCCGCGACCTGACGCATCAGCCCGGTCAGGGCGGGAACGTCGAAGACGTCCTGCAGACACTCCCGCATGGTCTCCAGCACCACGGGGAAGTCGTCGAAGCGGGCCGCCACCGCCAGCAGGTGGGCGCTGCGCTGCCGTTGCTGCCACAGCGGCGTCCGGCGGCCGGGGGTGCGCCGCGGCAGCAGCAGCGACCGGCCCGCGCACTCCCGGAACCGGCTCGCGAACAGCGCGCTGGTACCGACCTCGGCCCGCACGAGCGCGTCGATCTCGTCGGGGTCGAACACGACCACGTCGGCGGTGGGGGCGAGGTCGGCGTCCGGGATCCGCGCGACGACACCGTCGTCGGAGTGCATGATCTGCACCTCGACGCCGTAACGGTCGCGCAGCCGGGCGGCGATAGCCAGCGCCCACGGCGCGGTCACCGGGGCGCCGACGGGCGAGTGGACCGCCAGCCGCCAGTCGCCGAGCTCGTCCCGGAAGCGCTCGACGACGATCGTCCGGTCGTCCGGCAGATGGCCGGTGGCCGCCCGCTGGTCGGCGAGGTAGGTGAGCAGGTTGTCGGTGGCCCACCCGTCGAACCCGGCTGCCCGCAGGCGCTCGCGCGCCTGCCCGCTGTCGAGGCGGGCCAGCTCACGGGTGAAGGCGCCGATCTCGCGGCCGAGTTCCGCGGGACGCCCGAGCGTGTCACCGTGCCAGAACGGCAGCTTGCCCGGCCGGCCCGGCGCCGGGGCCACCAGCACCCGGTCGGGGGTGATCTCCTCGATCCGCCAGCTCGACGACCCGAGCAGGACGACGTCGCCGACCCGGGACTCGTAGACCATCTCCTCGTCCAGTTCGCCGACCCGGCTGGCCTTCTCACCCACCAGGAAGACCCCGAACAGGCCGCGGTCGGGGATGGTGCCGCCGCTGGTGACCGCCAGCCGCCCGCTGCCGGGCCGGGCGGTGAGGGTGCCGGTGACCCGGTCCCAGACCAGGCGGGGACGTAGCTCGGCGAAGTCGTCGCTGGGGTAGCGGCCCGCGAGCATGTCCAGGACCGCCTCCAGGGCGGGCGGCGGCAGCGTCGCGAACGAGGCCGCCCGGCGGACCAGCGCGGCGATGTCGTCGACCGGCCAGGGATCCATCGCGACCATCGCCACGATCTGCTGGGCGAGCACGTCCAGCGGGTTGCGCGGATACCGCAGCTGTTCGATCCCGCCGTCGCGCATCCGTTCGGCGACGACGGCGCACGACAGCAGGTCGCCGCGGTGCTTGGGCATGATCACCCCTCGGCTGGCGGCCCCGACCCGGTGCCCGGCGCGTCCCACCCGTTGCATGCCGGCGGCCACGCTCGGTGGCGACTCGACCTGGACGACGAGGTCGACGGCGCCCATGTCGATGCCGAGTTCCAGGCTGGAGGTGGCCACGACCGCGGGCAGTCGGCCGGCTTTGAGATCGTCCTCGATGAGCGCCCGCTGCTGTCGGCTGACGCTGCCGTGATGCGCCCGGGCCACCTCGAGGGACGGGTCCCGCATGCGCTGGGCGTACGCCTCGTTCAGCCGGGCGCACAGCCGTTCGGCCAGCCGGCGGGAGTTGGCGAACACGATGGTCGAGCGGTGCGCGAGGACGAGGTCGAGGATGCGTTCCTCCACGGCCGGCCAGATCGACGCGGCCGGGGTCGGGCCGGCGAGCTGGGTCATGTCCGGCACCGGCACGACCACGTCGATCCGCAGGGTCTTCCCCGTGGGTGGGCGGACCACCGTGACCGCGCGGGCGCCCCCGAGGAAGCGGGCGACCTCCTCGGTCGGGCGCGCCGTCGCCGACAGGCCCACCCGCTGGGCGGGAGTGTCCAGCAGCGCGTCGAGGCGTTCCAGGCTCAGGGCGAGGTGGGCGCCGCGCTTGGTGCCGGCCACGGCGTGCACCTCGTCCACGATGACCGTCTCCACCCCGCGCAGCGCCTCGCGCGCCTGGCTGGTCAGGATCAGGAACAGCGACTCGGGCGTGGTGATGAGCACGTCCGGGGGCAGCCGCCCGAACGTCCGTCGCTCGGCGGCGGGGGTGTCGCCGGAGCGGATGCCCACCCGCACGTCGGGCTCGGGCCGGCCCAGGCGCGCCGCGGTGGCCCGGATCCCGGCCAGCGGGGCCCGCAGGTTGCGTTCGACGTCCACGGCCAGGGCCTTGAGCGGGCTGACGTAGAGCACCCGGCAGCGCCGGGACGCGTCGGCCGGGGGACCGGCGCGGGCGATCCGGTCCAGCGACCACAGGAAGGCCGCGAGCGTCTTGCCCGAGCCGGTCGGGGCGACGACCAGGACGTCGTCCCCGTGGCTGATCGCCTCCCAGGCGCCGGCCTGCGCGGGGGTGGGC
>NZ_CAAAFS010000297.1:0-33898 GCF_900634755.1 Protofrankia symbiont of Coriaria myrtifolia | reverse complement strand
CTGTTCTCGGCCCCCACCCGGGCCGAGAACAGTGTGAGGGGGGACGGGGCGGGCATGCTTTCGAGTCTGCCTGTCGCGAGTCCGCCTGTCGGGAAGGGCAGACTTGCACCCGTGCGACTGACCGAGTTCTGGGCGCGGATGAACAAGCAGTTCGGCTCCGGGTACGCGGAGTCGGTTGCCCGCGACCATGTTGTCGCCGGTCTCGGCGGGGTCACGGTCGAGGCGGCCCTCGCCCGCGGTGACGACGCCAAGGACGTCTGGCGGGCGGTGCGCGAGGAGTTCGGCCTGCCCGCGCGCGAACGCTGACGATCCGGCGTGTCGAGGATGCTGTCGAACGCCTGTTCGCCTACTGTGGATACCGAGTGACAAGGTGCCCCGGTGGGGTGAGCCGACGGGTGAGAAAGGCTGTTGATCGTGGCTGCTTCGACCGTCCAGTTGTCCACAGGAGCGACCCGGCGCTCGAAATTGTCGGACCCGCCCCCTACCGTCGCCATCGTGGCCAAGAATCGACGACCTCAGCCTGGAGTGACCCCGATGGCAGGACTCGACCGCGAGAAGGCGTTGGAGAACGCCCTCGCTCAGATAGACAAGCAGTTCGGCAAGGGCTCGGTGATGCGGCTCGGTGACGACACCCGCCCACCGGTCCAGGTCATCCCGACCGGTTCCATCGCCCTGGACGTGGCGCTCGGCATCGGCGGGCTTCCACGCGGGCGCGTCGTGGAGATCTACGGCCCGGAGTCGTCCGGGAAAACGACCGTTGCGTTGCACGCGGTCGCGAACGCCCAGGCAGCCGGTGGGATCGCGGCCTTCATCGATGCCGAGCACGCGCTCGACCCCGACTACGCAGCCAAGCTCGGGGTCAATACCGACGCGCTGCTGGTCTCCCAGCCCGACACCGGTGAACAGGCGCTGGAGATCGCGGACATGCTCATCCGCTCCGGGGCGATCGACATCATCGTCATCGACTCGGTGGCGGCCCTCGTGCCCCGGGCCGAGATCGAAGGTGAGATGGGTGACAGCCATGTCGGTCTGCAGGCCAGGCTGATGTCCCAGGCGCTGCGCAAGCTCACCGGCGCGCTGTCGCATTCGGGGACCACCGCCATCTTCATCAACCAGCTCCGCGAGAAGGTCGGTGTCATGTTCGGTTCGCCCGAGACGACCACGGGCGGCAAGGCGCTGAAGTTCTACGCGTCCGTGCGGCTGGATGTTCGCCGTATCGAGACCCTGAAGGACGGGACGGATGCCGTGGGTAACCGTACCCGAGTGAAGGTCGTGAAGAACAAGATGGCCCCCCCGTTCCGCACGGCGGAGTTCGACATCGTCTACGGGGGCGGCATCAGCAGGGAAGGCTCGTTGATCGATATGGGGGTCGAGCAGGGCATCATCCGCAAGTCGGGGGCCTGGTACACCTACGACGGTGATCAACTGGGTCAGGGCAAGGAGAACGCCCGCTCCTTCATGCGGGACAATCCCGACATCGCCGACGAGATCGAAAAGCGAATCAAGGAAAAGCTCGGCCTGGTGCCGACGCTCGACGTGGATCCGGCGTCCCCGCCGCCGGCCGACCTGTGAAACAGGCCGCGGACCTGTGAAAGAGGCCGCGGACCCGGTCGCCAGAGCGCGGGAGATCTGTCTGCGTCAGCTTGAGGCCCGGCCGCGAAGCCATGCGGAACTGGCTGCCACCCTGGCGCGGCGCGGGGTGGATCCCGACACCGCGCAGGCGGTGCTGGCCCGTCTGGCCGAGGTGGGTCTTGTTGACGACAGGGCGTTCGCCACCGCGTTGATCTCCTCCGCGCGGGCGAACCGAGGTCTGGGTCGCCACGGGCTCGTCCATGAGCTGCGTCGCCGGGGGGTCGACGCGGATGTCATCGCCGCGGCGCTCGCCGACCGGGACGACCTGGACACCCACGACGAGGAGGCCGCCGCGCGGGAGCTGGTACGACGTCGTATGCCGGCGATGGCAGGGCTGCCGGCCCAGGTGCGCACCCGGCGTCTGGCCGCATTGCTCGGCCGTCGCGGCTACCCGTCCGATCTTGTTGTGCGGGTGATCACCGAGGAGGTTGTGGATGGTTCGCTTGACTAGCTTTTCTTGACCGTCCACGAGCCGCAGACCTACTCTCAGCAAAGGTGAGAGGGCTCCCGCGGTGACGCGGTTCCGATAACGTGAAACAACTTCACACGAGGGTGGCTGGCCCGGATCGCGACGTCTGCGGACGCCGCCGCATCCGCTTGTGCTCAGGCGTTTGTCGGTAGCAGCACGGATTCCGCAAGTTCCGGAACAGCCCGTTTCGTGGGCCCCCTCGCCGTTTCGGCCCGTTGACCGCGGGCCAATCCCGGCCGAGGGAGGAGGACCGATGAGCGTTCTCCTCGTCGTGCTTGCCAGCTGCGTGCTCATGGGCCTGGGGGTAATTACGCTGCTTCTTCTTCGCGTCCTGCGCTCGGGAGATGGCCTGGCGGCGTCCCAGCCCCGGGCCGGGGGCGAGGACGGCGCTGATGCCGAGGTGGCGGAGGGCAAGCCCGCCGAAGCCGCCGAGCTCGCCAGGCAGGCCAGCAGCCTGCGGGAGCAGGCGGAGCGGGAAGCCGCGGAGCTGCTCCGCCGCGCGGAGGAGAACGCCCGAGCGCTGCGGGAACGGGCCGAGGCGGAGTCGACGCTGCGTGGCTCCCTCGTCGAGGCGGAGGCGCGCGAGGCCGGCCGGAAGTCGGCGGAGACCTTCCGGACGCAGGCCGAGGAGGAGGTGCGGGCGCTGCGGGCGGAGCTGCGCGAGCGGGACGCCCGTCTCGCCCAGCGCGAACAGCGGCTGGAGGCCCGTGCCGCCGTCGTGGACGAACAGGCCGGCCACATCGAGGCCAGGGACCACGACCTCGCGGCCCGGGAGGCCGAACTCGCCAGGCGGCGCGCGGAGGTCGTCGACCTGGAGGAGGAACGCCGCCGGACGCTGGAGGAGGCTGCCCGGCTCACCGCCGCCCAGGCGCGGGCCGAACTTGTCAAGGTCGTCGAGGCCGACGCCCGGCGGGACGCGGCCGTGCTGGTCCGCGACATCGAGGCGCAGGCCCGGGAGCAGGGCGAGGAACGGGCCAGAAAGATCGTTACGCTGGCCATCCAGCGGGTCGCCTCGGAGACGACCACGGAGTCGGTCGTCTCCGTCCTGCATCTGCCCAGCGACGAGATGAAGGGCCGCATCATCGGCCGCGAGGGCCGCAACATCCGGTCGTTCGAGTCGGTCACCGGCGTGAACGTCATCATCGACGACACGCCCGAAGCGGTGCTGCTCAGCTGCTTCGATCCGGTACGCCGCGAAATCGCCAAGATCACCCTGGAGGCCCTGGTCGGGGACGGGCGCATTCATCCGCATCGCATCGAGGAGGAACACGACCGGGCCAGGCGCGAGGTCGAGGCACGCTGTGTGCGCGCCGGCGAGGACGCGCTCGTGCAGACCGGCGTCGCGGAGATGCACCCCGAGCTGATCCACATCCTCGGGCGGCTGCGGTACCGGACCAGCTACGGCCAGAACGTCCTGGCGCACCTGATCGAGTCCGCGCACCTGGCTGGGATCATGGCCGCCGAGCTGCGGCTGCCGCCGGCACTGGTCAAACGGGGCACCCTGCTCCACGACCTCGGCAAGGCGCTGACCCACGAGGTGGAGGGCAGCCACGCCCTCATCGGCGCCGAGATCGCCCGCCGCTACGGCGAGGACGAGGAGATCGTCCACGCCATCGAGGCGCACCACAACGAGGTCGAGCCGCGTTCGATCGGGGCGGTGCTCACCCAGGTCGCGGACCAGATCTCCGGCGGCCGGCCGGGTGCCCGCCGGGAGAGCCTGGAGTCCTACGTCAAACGGCTCGAGCGCATCGAGCAGATCGCCGGCGAACGCCCGGGGGTGGAGAAGGTCTTCGCGATGCAGGCCGGCCGCGAGGTCCGGGTGATGGTCGTCCCGGATCAGGTGGACGACATCGCCGCGCACATGCTCGCCCGCGACGTCGCGAAACAGATCGAGGACGAGCTGACCTACCCGGGCCAGATCCGGGTCACGGTGGTTCGCGAGACCCGCGCCGTCGAGACCGCCCGTTAGCCGTCGAGACCGCCCGCTGGAGGCGGTGGAAAGTGTCTGTTGCGCCCGCGCCGTAGGCTGGCTGCGTGAGTCCCCGCAGTTACCAGGTCCGGACATTCGGATGTCAGATGAACGTCCACGACTCCGAGCGGATCGCCGGCATGCTGGAGGCCGCCGGTTACGTGCCCGCGGCCACGGATGTCACTCCGGACGTGGTGGTGTTCAACACCTGCGCCGTGCGCGAGAACGCCGACAACCGGCTCTACGGCAATCTTGGTCAGATGTACCCGGCGAAGAAGCACCATCCGGGTATGCAGATCGCGGTCGGCGGCTGTCTCGCGCAGAAGGACCGCGCGACGATCACCGAACGGGCGCCCTGGGTGGACGTCGTCTTCGGCACCCACAACCTGCACCGGCTGCCCGTGCTGCTCGAGCGCGCGCGGCACAACGCGGCGGCCGAGGTCGAGATCGTCGAGGCGCTGGAGGTCTTCCCCAGCGCGCTGCCCTCCCGCCGGTCGACGCACCACTCGGCATGGGTGAGCATCAGCGTCGGCTGCGACAACACCTGCACCTTCTGCATCGTGCCGAGCCTGCGGGGCAGGGAGGCAGACCGGCGTCCGGGCGGCGTCCTGGCCGAGGTCGAGGCGCTGGTCGCCGACGGCGTCATCGAGATCACCCTGCTCGGCCAGAACGTGAACTCCTACGGCCGGTCGCTGGGTGATCCCGGGGCGTTCGCGAAACTGCTGCATGCCTGCGGGACGATCGACGGGCTGGAACGGGTCCGGTTCACCTCGCCGCATCCGCGGGACTTCACCGACGACGTGATCGAGGCGATGGCGGCGACCCCGAACGTCTGCCCGCAGCTGCACATGCCGCTGCAGTCGGGGTCGGATGCGGTGCTGCGGCGGATGCGCCGCTCCTACCGCCAGGAGCGTTTCCTGGGAATCCTCGAGCGGGTCCGGGCCGTGATGCCGCACGCCGCCATCACCACCGACATCATCGTGGGCTTTCCGGGCGAGACGGAAGCCGACTTCGCCGACACCCTGCGCGTGGTGCGCGAGGCGCGGTTCGCCGGCGCCTTCACCTTCCAGTACTCCGCGCGGGCGGGCACCCCGGCCGCCGCCATGGACGGCCAGGTCGACCCGGCTGCCGTGCGGGACCGTTACGAACGGCTGGTGGCTGTCCAGGACGAGATCTCCTGGGTGGGCAACCGCGCGCTCGTCGGCCAGCCGGTGGAAGTCCTCGTCGTCGAGGGGGAGGGGCGCAAGGACGCCGCCACCGGGCGGCGTTCCGGCCGCGCCCGGGACGGCCGGCTGGTCCATCTGGGCGCGCCGTCGGCCGCCCTGATCCGTCCCGGCGACGTGGTGCGGACGGCGGTCACGCGGGGCGCGCCCCATCATCTCGTCGCGGACGGCCCGCTGCTGGCTCACCGGCGGACCAGGGCCGGTGACCTGTGGGAGGCCGAGCGGGAGCGGCCGGCCGCCGCGGCCGCTGCCGGCGCGCCCACGCTTCTCGGTATGCCTGCCCTGCGGCGGTGACGCTGACAGCGGCGGTTGTCTGTCCGCATCCACCGTTGCTCGTCCCCGAGCTCGCCGCCGGTGAGCCTGTCGCGGTGCGTGAGCCGGCGATCCAGGCCGTGCGCCGGCTGGTGGCCGGCGGCCCGGACGCGGTCGTCGTCGTCGGTGATGCGCCACGGACCAGGCCGTACGCCGCTGGCGAGTCCGGGAGTCTGGCTGGTTACGGGGTGCCGCTGTTGGTCACGCTGGGATCCGCCACGCCGGAGGCGGCCCCGACTCTGCCGCTGTCACTGACGGTCGGGGCCTGGCTGCTCGGGCAGGTCCTGTGGGAGGGCGCGGTCACCGGCCTCGGCGTGAGCGCGACGACCAGCGCGGCGGACGCCGCCCGGCTCGGCGCCGAGCTCGCCGGCTCGGCGCGGCGGGTCGCCCTGCTGGTGATGGGCGACGGCAGCGCGCGGCGGACGGCCGGCGCGCCCGGCGGGTTCGACAGCCGCGCGGACGGTCACGACGCCGCGGTGGCGGCGGCGCTCGCCACCGGCGACGCGGCCGCGCTGCTGAGCCTGGACCCCGCCCTCTCCCGCGAGCTGATGGCGGCCGGCCGCGCGTCGTGGCAGGTACTCGCCGGCGCGCGGCTTGCCGATGCTACCCTCACCGCTACAGCGCACGACCCGGACATCACCATGAGCGACACGCGCACGTGGTCATGGATGTCTCGTGCTGAGTATGTCGCTGCCCCTTACGGTGTGGGGTACGTGGTCGCCGTGTGGGAGCAGGGGAGTCCTTGGTAATGGTCTCGACGTCGACGGAACTGCCGTCCGGGGTACAGCGCTCGACCTGCGCGAGCCTTGCGGTCCTGCGGGCCGGATCGTCCATCGACCCACCGGTCGTCCTGCTACCCGGCTACACCGGGAGCAAGGAGGACTTTCTGCCGATCATTCCGCGTCTTGCGCGGGCCGGGTTCGACGTGATCGCGGTCGACCAGCACGGCCAGTACGAGTCGCCCGCGGCCAACCCGGAACAGGACTGCACGGTCGACGCCCTTGCCGGGCAGGTCAGTCTGGTGGCCGAAGAGATCGGTCGCCCGGTGCACCTGCTCGGCCATTCCTTCGGGGGGCTGGTCGCGCGGGCCGCGGTCATCGCCCGGCCGTCGTGTGTGGCAAGCCTTGTGCTGCTCAGCTCCGGCCCGGCCGGGATCGTCGGCCCTCGGCGGATCGCGCTGCAGGCGATGCGGGTCCTGTACAGGCGTAGCGGCCGGGACGCGGTGTGGGCCGCCATGCGGGCCGCGGACACCGCCGTGTACCCGCCCGGTGGCCTTGAGTTCCTGGAGCGCCGGTTCTTCGCCAGCAGTGACGTCGGTCTGCGGGTGATGGGGGAGCAGTTGCTGAGCGAACCCGACCGGGTCGGTGAGCTCGCTGACGCCGTCAGTCAGGACGCCGTGCCCGTACTGGTCGCCCACGGGGCCGCCGACGACGCCTGGCCGCCGCGTCTGCAGGCGGAGATGGCGGTGCGTCTGGGCGCCCGCTACGAAGTGATCGCCGGGGCGGCGCACTCGCCGGCGGTCGAGAACCCGAAGGTCACCGCCGCGCTGCTGGTCGAGTTCTGGCGTAACGGCGTGGGCCAGCGGGCCGCGTAGGCCCGCCGGCCTCAGGCCGGTTCGAGGAAGAAGCTGGTGAGCTGGGAGGCGAGTTCGGCCGGTACCCGGGCCCGCAGGACCGTGCCGGTCGCCGTGTGCTCGAGGCCGAGGACCTCCCCGCGGGCGTAGACCCGTGAGACCAGGTCGCCGCGGGTGAACGGCAGCAGCACACACACCTCGACGTCGGGGTGGGGGACACGCTCGGTCAGCTCCTCCACCAGAGCGGTCAGCCCGTCCCCGGTGCGGGCCGAGACAAGGATCGCGTCGGGGACGGTGCGGCGCACCCGGGCGAGCACGTCCGGGTCGGCGGCGTCGATCTTGTTTACGACCAGCAGTTCGGGGACGTCCCCGGCGCCGATGTCGTTGATCACCGTGCGGACCGCGGAGATCTGTGACATCGGGTCGGGATGCGAGCCGTCGACGACGTGCAGCAGCAGGTTGGCGTCGGCGACCTCCTCCAGGGTGGAGCGGAACGCCTCCACGATCTGGTGCGGCAGGTGGCGGACGAAGCCGACGGTGTCGGCGAGGGTGAACGTCCTGCCGTCGGGCAGCGTGGCCCGCCGCACGGCCGGGTCCAGGGTGGCGAACAGGGCGTCCTCGACCAGCACCCCGGCGCCGGTCAGCCGGTTGAGCAGCGAGGACTTGCCGGCGTTGGTGTAACCGGTGATCGCGACCGCGGGGATGCCGCTGCGCTGCCGCGCCGACCGTTTGGTCGTCCGGACCGTCTTCATCCCGGCGAGCTCCCGGCGGAGCCTGGCCATGCGGGCGCGCAGCCGCCGCCGGTCCGTTTCGATCTTTGTTTCACCGGGACCGCGAGTGCCGATGCCACCACCGGCGCGGGACATCGACTCACCCCAGCCACGCAGCCGCGGCAGCATGTACTGCAGCTGCGCGAGCTCGACCTGGGCCTTGCCCTCCCGGGAGGTGGCGTGCTGGGCGAAGATGTCGAGGATCAGCGCGGTCCGGTCGATGACCTTGACCTTGACGACGTCCTCCAGCTGGCGCAGCTGGCCGGGGGTCAGCTCACCGTCGCAGACGACGGTGTCGGCGCCGGTGGCGGTGACGACGTCGCGCAGCTCACGTGCCTTGCCGGAGCCGACGTACGTCGCCGAGTCGGGAGTGTCCCGACGCTGGATGAGCGCGTCCAGGATGACCGAGCCGGCCGTGGCCGCCAGCGCGGCGAGCTCGGCCATGGAGGTCTCCGCCTCGGCGGCCGTGCCCGAGGTCCACACTCCGATGAGAACCACCCGTTCCAGCCGGAGCTGGCGGTATTCGACCTCGGTGACGTCGTCGAGCTCGGTCGCCAGGCCTGGTACCCGGCGCAGCGCCAAACGGTCGGCGAGGTCGAGGCCGAGGCCGAGGCCGAGGTCCTCATCGGAGGCGTCGAAGATGGCGGGAAACGTCATGTCGCTGCCTCCTTTATCGCAGACTCCCACGTCCGCTCCGGGGCCGCGACCGAATTTTCTCGGTCGGATGATGACAGTTCCCGGTCAGATGACGGCGGCCGGGGCCGGTCTCGGGATTGTGCCGGTGGCCGTGGCCGTGGCCGTGGCGCGGTCGGGCGCGGCGCGTCCGGCGCGTCCCGTGCCGCTGGTGGCGCCGGTCGGCCGGGAACGCCCGTGGCGCCGGTTCGGTCGGCCGCGGCCCAGGGCGATCATCCTGGCGTCGTCGGTGGGGACGGGCGGGCAGAACAGGAGGCCGGCTCCCCGGTCACAGTGCATCGCCGCCAGCCGGGACGCCGTGACCACGCTGTCGACGCCCTCGGCGGTCACGACCATCTGCCGCCGGTGGGCCAGCGTGATGATCGAGGCCAGGACCGCCTCGCCCTCCAGGTCCCGCTGCATCGCATGAAGGAAGCAGCCGTCGATCTTCACCATGTCCAGCGGCAGGACATCGAGGGTGGACAGCGACGCGTACCAGGTGCCGAAACCGTCGACGCCGATCGCTGGTCCGAACGAACGCAGCCGGGCCAGCAGCCGGGGCACCCCGACCCGCGCGAGGCCGAGGGTCTGCTCGGTGAACTCCAGCCCGAGCGCTCCCGGTGGCAGCGCACGCCCGTGCATGAGCTGTTCCACCTCGATCGCGAAACCGGGCCGGGTCAGCTGGTCGGCGGTCACGTTGACCCACAGCCGGGGTGGGCGGATCGCGGTTCCCGCGGCCATTTCGTGCCATGTCCGGGCCTCGGCCACGGCGGTGCGTAACACCCAGCGGCCGACCTGGTCGGACAGGCCCGCGGCCGCGGCGGCCGGCATGAACTGCGACGGGTTCATCAGCCCCCGGTCGGGATGGTGCCAGCGCAGGAAGGCCTCCATCCCGGGAACCGACCCGGTGCGCAGGTCGACCTCGGGCTGGTAGTGCAGTTGTAACGACCCGTCGTCGAACGCGGCACACAGGGCCGGGACGAGGTTCAACTCGATCGCGGTCACACATGTCTCCAGACGACGGGTGTCTCCAGACGACGGGAAGAACGGGCCACGGATCCGCCGCACGTTCAGGCCGGGTTGACCATGCCCGCCACCTGCTCGACGTCGGGACGGTCCAGCCAAATTATGCGAGGATCGCGCCGAAACCACGACCTTTGTCTACGTGCCAGTCGGCGCGTCGCGGCAATTGTCGCGAGCCGGGCCGACTCGGCCGAATCGAGCGCGCCGTCGAGCCAGGCGAGAACCTGGGCGTAGCCCAGCGCCCGGGAGGCGGTGGGGCCGTCCCGCAGGCCCATGCTGACGAGGGCGTGGACCTCCTCGATCATGCCGGCGGCCCACATGCCGGCCACCCGGTCGGCGATCCTCGCGTCGAGTTGAGGATGGTCGATGCCGATCTGGACCACGTCGTAGACCGAGCGGTGTTCCGGCAGGGAGGCGGTGAAGCTGCCGGTGAGCTCCACCACCTCCAGCGCGCGCACGATACGGCGGCCGTTGCCGGGCAGGATGGCCGCCGCTGCCGCTGGTGCCCGCGCGGCGAGATCGGCGTGCAGCGCGGCCGGGCCCCGCTCGGACAGCTCCCGCTCCAGCCGCCCCCGCACGGCCGGGTCGGTGCCGGGGAAGGCGAGGTCGTCGAGGACGGCCCGGACGTAGAGTCCGGAGCCGCCCACGAGCACCGGCGTGCGGCCGGCGGCCAGCAGACCGTCGACGACCTGTCGGGCCAGCGCCTGGTAGGACGCCACGTCGGCGGCGCGGGTGACGTCCCAGACATCGAGCAGGTGGTGGGGGACACCGCCGCGTTCCGCCGGCGGCACCTTGGCGGTACCGATGTTCATCCCGCGGTAGAGCTGCATGGAGTCGGCGTTGACGATCTCACCGTTCAGCTCGGTGGCCAGCGCGATCGCCAGGTCGCTCTTGCCGGCCGCCGTCGGCCCCACGACAGCCACGACCCGACCGGTGCGGTGCCGGTCGACACCTGTGCCCATGCTCCCTCCCGGGAGGATCAGACCCGGCGAAGGACCGCGACGATCCGGCCGAGGATCGTCGCGCTGTCACCCGGAATGTCAGCATAGGCCGGATTCTGCGGCTCGAGCCAGACGTGGCCGTCACGACGGCGCAGTGTCTTGACCGTCGCCTCGCCGTCGATCATCGCGGCGACGATCTCGCCGTTGTCCGCGACCGGCTGTTGGCGGACGACCACCCAGTCGCCGTCACAGATCGCGGCGTTGACCATGGAGTCCCCGACGACCCGCAGGGTGAACAAGGTGCCCTCGCCCACGATCTCGCGGGGGAGCGGGAAGACCTCCTCGACCGCCTGCTCGGCGAGGATCGGCCCACCCGCGGCGATACGGCCGAGGACCGGCACGTAGGCCGCCTGTGCGGGGCCGTCCGTCGACGAACCCGCCGTGAGTGTACCGACGCCGGGGGCCTGGCGTGCCACGGGGCGTACCGGTGCCTGTGCGGAGAGGACCTCCATGGCCCGGGGGCGGTGCGGGTCACGGCGCAGGAAGCCCTTCTCCTCCAGCGTCTTCAGCTGGTGCGCGACGCTGGACGTGCTCGTGAGCCCCACCGCATCGCCGATTTCCCGCACGCTCGGCGGGTAGCCTCGGCGCTCGACAGCGTCGCGGATCACCTCAAGCACCTTGCGTTGGCGGGGGGTCAGTCCCGCGGCGTCCGCCGGCCCGTCCGGCAGGTCGCGCACGGAGCCGCGGGGGGGCCGGCCACGGCGGGTGCGGTTGTCGTCGGTGGTCATCCCTGCCGTACTCCTTCGTTGTCGGTCATGGCAGACTTGCGCTCCCGGCATATCCGACGTTTTGCCGTGAACCGGAGCTGCGGCCACGACCTGGATCTGACCTGGATCTGACCTGAATCTGATCGCTACGACCGTAACCGTCGCGGCCGGATATCTCAAACGTCTGTTCGAGCGTGTCACGACGATTCCGTCGGGGCCGTGCGATACAAACTCGACCAGACGTTCGATCGAACGGATGTTCTTTGATCATGTTGTTGGAAGTGGTACGTGCTGGTGGAAGTTGGGGAGGTGGACGATGCGGGCGTCGGCTGAGCCTCCGTTGCGGCTGACCGGGCGGGGCCGGGTTGTCCTGATTGTCCTGGTTATGCTGGTGTCCTGCCTGGTGCTGTCCGTGGCCCGGGTGACGTCGTCGGCCGCGCCGACCGGGGACGACCGGCCGGCGCGCGTCCACGTGGTCCGGTCCGGGGAGACGCTGTGGGGCATCGCCCGCGGGCTGGCTCCCGACGGTGACACCCGGGTGGCCGTGGCCCGTCTGGCCGGCCTCAATCGGCTGGAGACGACCGATCTCGTCCCCGGCCAGACGCTCCGCCTGCCGTGACAGGTCGGTCATGACGGGCCTGTCGTGACGGGTTCGCTGTGACGGGTTCGCTGTGACGGGTTCGCTGTGACGGATTTGTCAGGAGACTCCACACACTGGCCAGCTTGCCAGGTCGTAGTGTCCGGTCCTAGTGTTGACCACAACATCTTGTAGTTGCATGGCTGTGAGTCGACAAGATCTTGGGGGTTGTGCGTGCGGTGTCCGTTCTGTCGACACCCCGACAGCAAGGTCGTCGACAGTCGGGAGGCTGAGGAGGGTGCCGCGATCCGTCGCCGCCGGTCGTGCCCGTCCTGCGGCCGTCGTTTCACGACGATCGAAGAGGCGTCACTGCGGGTCATCAAGCGCAGCGGTGTCACCGAGCCGTTCAGTCGCGGGAAGGTGATCGCCGGCGTGCGGCGGGCATGCCAGGGGCGACCGGTCCAGGCGGACGCGCTGGCCCGGCTCGCCCAGCTGGTCGAGGACACGTTGCGTGCCTCGGGGGCTGCCGAGGTCGCCTCGGACGAGATCGGCCGAACGATCCTCGGGCCGCTGCGGGAGCTCGACGAGGTCGCCTACCTGCGGTTCGCCTCGGTGTACCTGTCCTTCGAGTCGCTGGAGGACTTCGAGACGGCGATCGCCGATCTGCGCGGGCGGGCCGACCGGTCGCCGTCGTAGCCACGCACCCCGACACGACAGACAGCTGGTGAGAAACACCATCCGACCGACGCCAGACGAGGAGCGCCATGACCGACAACCGTGGCACGAAAGCGAGCAAGGCCGCCACCAGAACCGGCACCAAGGCCGCCCCCAGGGCCACCGGTCTGCAGGTGCGACGCGTCAACACCTCGCCGGGCGTCCATCCCTATGACGAGGTCACCTGGGAGCTGCGGGACGTCGTCATGACCAACTGGCGCGACGGCTCGGTCAACTTCGAGCAGCGCGGGGTGGAGTTCCCCGACTTCTGGTCGGTGAACGCCACGAACATCGTCACGAGCAAGTACTTCCGGGGCGCGCTCGGCAGCTCCGCACGCGAGTGGTCCCTGCGCCAGCTCATCGACCGGGTCGTGCGCGCCTACGGCGCGGCCGGCACGCAGCACGGGTACTTCGCCTCGCCGGCGGACGCCGAGATCTTCGAGCACGAGCTGACCTGGATGCTGCTGCACCAGGTGTTCAGCTTCAACAGCCCGGTGTGGTTCAACGTCGGCACGCCCGCGCCGCAGCAGGTCTCGGCCTGCTTCATCCTCGCGGTGGACGACACGATGGAGTCGATCCTCAACTGGTACCGGGAGGAGGGGTTGATCTTCAAGGGTGGGTCGGGCGCCGGGCTGAACCTGTCGCGCATCCGGTCGTCGAAGGAGCTGCTGTCCTCCGGCGGCACCGCCTCGGGCCCGGTGAGCTTCATGCGCGGGGCCGACGCCTCGGCCGGCACGATCAAGTCGGGCGGCGCAACCCGGCGAGCCGCGAAGATGGTCGTGCTCGACGTCGATCATCCGGACATCGTCGACTTCGTCGAGACCAAGTCCCGCGAGGAAAACAAGATCCGCGCGTTGCGGGACGCCGGCTTCGACATGGACCTCGGCGGCCGTGACATCGTCTCGGTGCAGTACCAGAACGCCAACAACTCCGTGCGGGTGACGGACGAGTTCATGCGGGCCGTCATCGACGACGCCGACTTCGACCTGCGGGCCAGGCTCGACGGGCGCACGATCGAGACCGTCCGGGCCCGGACGCTGTTCCGCTCCATCGCCCAGGCGGCCTGGGACTGCGCGGATCCCGGGATCCAGTACGACGACACGATCAACGACTGGCACACCTGCCCGGAGTCCGGCCGGATCAGCGCCAGCAACCCGTGCAGCGAGTATGTGCACCTGGACAACTCCAGCTGCAACCTGGCGTCGCTGAACCTGATGAAGTTCCTGCGCAAGGACCTCAGCTTCGACGCCGACGCGTTCGTGGCGGCCGTCGAGCTGATCATCACCGCGATGGACATCTCGATCTGCTTCGCGGACTTCCCGACACCGGAGATCACCCGGGTGACCCGGATGTTCCGCCAGCTCGGCATCGGCTACGCCAACCTCGGCGCGCTGCTGATGGCCACCGGTCACGCGTACGACTCCGAGGGCGGCCGGGCCATGGGCGCGGCCATCACGTCGCTGATGACCGCGACGGCCTACCGCCGCTCGGCGGAGATCGCGGCGGCCCTCGGGGCCTACGACGGCTTCGCGCGCAACACCGACGCCCACCGTCGGGTGATCCGCAAGCACGCCGCCGCCACCGACGCCGTCCGCACGGTCGGGGTCGACGACGCCCGCGTGCTCGCCGTCGCCGCCCGCGAGTGGGAGCGTGCCCAGAGCGTCGGGGAGAAGCACGGCTGGCGCAACGCCCAGGTCAGCCTGCTCCCTCCGACCGGCACGATCGGTCTGGCGATGGACTGTGACACCACCGGCATCGAACCCGACCTCGCGTTGGTGAAGATGAAGAAGATGGTCGGCGGCTCCAGCATGCGGATCGTCAATCAGACGGTTCCCGCCGCGCTGCGCGCTCTCGGCTACGCCGAGGAGACCATCGAGGCGATCGTCGAGTACATCGCCGAGCACGGTCACGTCATCGACGCCCCCGGCCTGCGCCGCGAGCACTACGAGGTCTTCGACTGCGCGATCGGGGAGCGGGCCATCACCCCGATGGGGCACATCCGGATGATGGCGGCGGTCCAGCCGTTCCTGTCCGGCGCCATCTCCAAGACCGTCAACATGCCCACGTCGGCCACGGTCGAGGAGGTCGAGCAGATCTACCTGGAAGGGTGGCGGCTCGGCCTGAAGGCACTGGCGATCTACCGGGACAACTGCAAGGTCGGCCAGCCACTGTCGGACCTGCGCGGCGCGAAGCGGTCCGCGAGCGGGGGCGCGGGCGAGCAGACGGCCGCGCAGCCCGCCACCGCGCCGTCCGGTGAGCACCGCCCGGTCCGGCGTCGGCTGCCGAAGATCCGCCAGTCGCAGACCGTCTCCTTCACCGTGGGCGGCGCCGAGGGGTATCTGACCGCCGGGTCGTATCCCGACGACGGGCTCGGCGAGGTCTTCATCAAGATGTCGAAGCAGGGTTCGACCCTCTCCGGCGTGATGGACGCGTTCGCCATCGCGGTCTCGATCGCGCTCCAGCACGGCGTCCCGTTGGAGACCTACGTCCGCAAGTTCATCAACATGCGTTTCGAGCCGGCCGGCATGACCGACGACCCGGACGTGCGGATCGCCCAGTCGGTGATGGACTATCTCTTCCGCCGCCTCGCCCTGGACTACCTCCCCGAACAGACCCGCGCGGAGCTCGGCGTCCTCAGCGCGCAGGAGCGGGCCCGCCAGCTCACCGGCCAGCACGGGGGAGCCGGCCCGGCGGACGCGGTCGAGACAGCCGACCCGGAGGTGGCGGAGGCGGCCGAGGTGGCCGGGCCCGACGCGGCCGGGGCAACGGTTGATGCCGGGGCCGTCCACACCCACCAGGTGGGCCTGCCCACGACGCTGGAGATGCGGGGCGCGATGCCGCGCAGTGTCCCACCGGGTGAGGCGCTGTCGGCCCAGAACGTGGTGGACGCGCCACTGTGCTTTACCTGCGGGGTCACCATGCGTCCCGCGGGCAGTTGCTACGTGTGCGAACAGTGCGGTTCCACCAGCGGCTGCAGCTGATCGCTCGGGCCGGTTGACCCGGCGCGGCGGCCGGTCAGCCGCCGCGCCGGGTCAGGTGCTCTCCGTCGTTCGCGCCCGTGCGGGCGGACGGCAGGTGGTGAGCGGGTTTCCGGCCGTCGAGCAGGTCCAGGAGCAGGGCCGCTGTCCACGAGAAGTGGTTGCTGCCCACCCCGGTGCCGTCGAACGGCGAGTAGTACTCGTACAGGCCCTCGGATCCCGCGATCATCGAGATCGTGCCGGCGCGCAGCCGTTCGGCGAGGTCGCCGCGGCCGGCACGGTCGAGCCCGTCGGCGAGCAGCCAGTTCATGTTCACCCAGACCGGGCCCTGCCAGTAGCAGCGGGGCTGGAAGTCGGGATCGTCGGTGGGGGTGCTGGCGATGCCGTGGGCCGGCCAGAACCGCCGCGCGGTCATCCGGCTGACAAGGTCCTCGACGTTGTCAGGGGGCACGACACCGGCGTACAGGGCGAGGAAGCCGGCGATCGTGGGTCTGCTGATCAGCCGGCCGGAACGCGCGTCCCGGCTCCAGCACATGCCGTCGGCGAACAGGGTGGGCAACGCCGCCCTGGTCCGGCGGGCCGAGCGCAGCAGCTGGTCGGGCAGCTGTTCGCCGATGTCGGCGGCGATGTCGCGCAGGTGGTCGTTCGCGCGGGCGAGAATCGCGTTGAAGGCGACGTCCTGTATCAGCGGGACGCGGGAGGCGCGGATCCGACTGAAGTCGTAACGGGCGTCGCGTAGCTCCCCGACCAGGTGGTAGAGGGTGAACAGGTCGGTGGCGGACAGCCGCTGGTCGGACGGGACCTCCTTGTTGTCCCGCCGCAGGGCGTCGAGCGCGCCGTCCCCGTTGAGCCGGCGGATGAGCTTCAGGGGGATGGGGGCCGCCCTGCGGGTGAGCTCCATCCAGGTGGGGGTGTTGTCCATCCCCGACTCCCACGAGTGGACCAGGGTGACCAGCCCGGTGTCGTCGGGGTCACGTTCGCGGTACAGCCAGCAGTGGTAGCGCAGCAGACCCGGGTAGATCGCCCGGTAGAACTCGTGGCGCCGGGCCGGGTCGAACACCTCGCCGACGCGGACGACGGCCTCAGCGATCATCGGCGGCTGGGTGACGCCGGTCGTCTGCACATGCTCCGGGCCGCCGTCGACGAGATCGGAGCGCCACCGGTCGGGCCCGGCGTGGTAGCTGCCGGAGCCGGAGAAGATGACGTGCGGAATCATCCCGTTGGGCCACTGGCCGTGCAGCAGCGAGAGGATTTCCCGGCTGGCCCGTTCGGGGTCGATGTGCCGTAGCCCGATGGCGATGAAGCAACTGTCCCACAACCACTGGTGCGGGTAGAGCGTCGGAGACGGTCGGGTAGCCCCACCCAGATCGTTGTCCCGCAGTACCTCGATCGCGGACGTTCGGAGTTCGGTGAGCACCTCGGACGGCAGAGCCGACGATGACATCGTGTGAGGGTACCGGGGCCGGTGGCTGGCAGCGCTGGAAGCTCGTGACACTCTCGTGATCTCACGTACTCTCAGTGACGATTGTTACGGTCCGTCCGCATTATTGTGGCTGTGTTGGTGAAAAGTTGGGACTAGTGTCGTTCTCGACGGCGCGGACGTGGAGAACTGAAGAGATAATTAGTTATTCGTGACACACCGGCTGATCCGCGGAGTAGTCTTCGCGACAGCGGGTGCGGCGTCCCGAGGGTGAGGGTCTACACTGCTTCGTAGACCCGGCGATCGCTTACGTCCGGTTGTGTCTGAACGCGGAATGGGAGAGACGCCCCCAGGCGTTGCCCATACGTGCAAGCACCAAGACCCGCCACCCGCACCGACCTTCGGATCTGCTACTGATGACGCTGCCTGCCCTCGAACTTCATGAGCGCTCCGATGAGCCGCGTACGCGTGCCGTGAGCACGCGACGGACTCGTCGGTCATCCACTCCTGCCCGCACGGCGCCCAGCCGCAGCTTGGCCGCCGTGCCCGATGATACCGACGAACTCGACGTGACTCAGGTCGCCGAGCTCGTCGCGCGTGGACGTGAGTCCGGCGAACTCAGCCGTGCCGAGCTCCGTGAGGCACTGGAGACCGCCGATCTCGGTCTTGAACTGCTGCCTGTCCTGGTCGCCCGGCTGACCACACTCGGGGTCGAGGTTCTCGAGGAGGAAGAAGAGGAGGCGCCGGGCGGGGCTGCGGCCACACGCGCGACGTCCGAGCACGCCGGAACCGCCGACCTTGTCCGTATGTACCTGCGTGAGATCGGCAAGGTGCCGCTGCTCAACGCCGCGCAGGAGGTCGAGCTGTCGAAGCGGGTCGAGGCCGGGCTGTTCGCCGAGTACAAGCTGGACACCGATACCGACCTGGCTCCGGAGCTGCGTCGCGACCTGCAGACCCTGGTCCGGGACGGGCACGCCGCCAAGCAGCAGCTGGTCTCGGCGAACCTGCGCCTGGTCGTCTCGGTCGCCAAGAAGTACAGCGGCCGGGGCATGACCCTGCTCGACCTGGTCCAGGAGGGCAACCTCGGCCTGATTCGCGCGGTCGAGAAGTTCGACTACGCCAAGGGCTACAAGTTCTCGACCTATGCCACCTGGTGGATCAGGCAGGCCATCGGCCGGGCCCTGGCCGACCAGGCCAGGACCATCCGGATTCCGGTGCACGTGGTCGAGCAGATCAACAAAATCACTCGGCTGCAGCGGCAGCTCGTCTCCACGCTCGGCCGGGAGCCGACCGACGAGGAGCTGGCGCTCGAGCTCGACATGCCGATCGAGCAGGTCGTCGAACTGCGGCGGTACGCGCAGGACACGGTCAGCCTGGAGACCGCCGTCGGCGACGACGGCGACTCCGTCCTCGGTGACTTCATCGAGGACGCCGACGCCACCTCGCCCGCGGACGCCGCCTCCTACGGCGCCATGCAGGACGAGATCGAAGGCGTGTTGAACTCGCTCACCCCGCGTGAGCGTGAGGTGATGCGGCTGCGGTTCGGCCTCGCCGACGGCAAGCAGCACACCCTCGCCGAGGTGGGCAACCGCCTGGGGCTGACCCGGGAGCGGATCCGCCAGATCGAGCGGGACACCTTGCGTGAGCTGCGCAAGCCGGCGGTCGCGGGCAGGCTGCGGGAGTTCCTCGACTAGTTTCCCCGCGGCTGGTTTCCCCGCGTACGACACACGATCCCCTGTCCGGGTGGTTGACCGGGCAGGGGATCGTGTGTCGTACGGCCTGTTCGTACGAGACCGGTATAGCGTGGGTCAGCGGGTCGCCGGCGGCATGAACGGCAGCAGCGCCTGGGGATTGGCGACGGCGCCGAGGCTGATCGCCTGCTCCAGCGGCTCGCCCAGCAGCAGCCGTCTGACCGGCACCTCCAGTTTCTTGCCGTTCTGGGTGTGGGGAACCTCGACGATCTTCTCGATGCGGTCGGGCACGTGACGAGGGCTGAGCTCACGGCGGATCGTGGCGCGCAGCGTCTCGGTGAGCGCGCCGTCGAACACCACGTCGTCCGCCAGGCATACGTAGAGGACGAGCTCACCACGCCGGTCGGCGGTCGAGGTGTCGATGACAATACTGTCGGTCACGCCAGGGATGTTCTCCACCACCTGGTACAGCTCGGCGGTACCGATCCGGACCCCCGCGCGGTTCAGCGTGGCGTCGGACCGGCCGTGGATGGACACGGCCCCGCGGGAGGTGACGCGCGCCCAGTCCCCGTGTCGCCACACGTCCTCGTAGGTCGAGAAGTAGGCCGCCCGCAGCAGCGAGCCGTCGTCGTCCCCCCACAGGGCGACCGGCATGGACGGCATGGGAGCGGTGATCACCAGCTCGCCGACCTCGTCGACGACATCCTTGCCCTGTTCGTCGAAGGTGGTCACCGCGCAGCCGAGCCCACGCATGGGGATCTCCCCGGCGCGCACCGGCAGCGTCGGCAGGCCGAGCACGAACGCGGTGCACACCTCCGTCCCGCCGCTGATGGAGGACAGCATCAGGTCGCTGCCGACGGACTCGTACACCCAGGCGTACGTCCGCGCGGGCAGCGGCGCGCCGGTGGATCCCACGGTGCGCAGCGCCGAAAGGTCGGCGACCTCACGGGGAACCGTGCCGGAGCGTGCGCACTCGGCCAGGAAACCGGGGCTCGTCCCGAAACAGGTGACTCCGGTGGCCTCGGCCAGGCGCCAGAGAGCACCGGTGTCGGGGAACTTCGGGCTTCCGTCGAAAAGCACCACGGTCGAGCCGGCGAGCAGGCCGGAGACGAGCAGGTTCCACATCATCCAGCCGGTGCTCGTCACCCACAGGAAACGGTCGTCCGGCCCGAGGTCGAGGTGGAGCACCAGCGCCTTGAGATGTTCGAGCAGGATGCCGCCGTGACCGTGCACGATCGGTTTGGGTTTTCCGGTCGAACCGGAGGAGTACAGGATCCACAGCGGCGCGTCGAACGGGAGACGGTGGAAGGTCGGGACGGCGTCGTCGCATCCGGCGAGCAGGTCCTCCCAGGCCAGGATGCCCGGCAGGCCGATGGTGCGGGCCCGTTCAAGGGCGTCCGTGGCCAGGTAGGCGACGACGACGGTGGCGCGCAGGCCGGGCAGCCGCTCGGCCACCTTGGCCAGGACTCCGAGCGTGTCGAACGACCGCCCGCCGTGGGTGTAGCCGTCGACGCCGATGAGCACGGTCGGGCGTACCTGGGCGAAACGGTCCGCAAGGCCGGTGGGCCCGAAGTCGGGGGAGCAGGACGACCAGACCGCTCCGACAGCGGTGGTGGCGAGCATCGCCACCACCGCGTGAATACAGTTCGGCAGCACGGCGCAGACCCGGTCGCCCGGTCCCACCCCCAGCCGGCGCAGGCCCGCGGCGGCGGCCGCGACCTCGCGGCGCAGTTCGTCCCAGGACACCACGGCCGTGGTGGCGTCCTCGCGTACGGCGATCACCGCCGGCGCCGGCCCGTGGCGGGTCAGAGCATTCTCGGCGTAGTTCACCTGGGCGGTCGGGAACCATCGGGCGCCCGGCATCCGCGCGTCGGCGAGCGCGGGCCCGTCCCCGCGTTCGCCCTCGACCGCGCAGAAGTCCCAGATCGAGTCCCAGAAGCCGTCGAGATCGTCCACCGACCACTGCCACAGGGCGGTGGCGTCGGTCAGCCGTCGGCCCCGTTCGGCGGCCAGCCACTCGAGGTAGGCGGTGACCCCGGCGGCGCGGACCCGCTGCGCGGACGGCGTCCACAGCAGTTGTCCCTCGATGCCGGTATCCGCTCCGATGTCCGGGGCAGGTCCGTGTTCGTTGCCGTGTCCAGCAGCCACGGACCCAGACCCTAACGAATTCCTGGCCCGTTCAACGCGGCGTAACCGCGGAGATCGTGGACAGCTGACGGGTGCGGACGCGTACCGGGCACGGGAGGTAGGGCCCGGCGCCGTCCCGGGCGTTCGGCCCCGGGTATTCGTCACAACGGAACGACAAAGAATGTCGACAGTGTGGTCGATGTTCCCTGGGAATCCGTTGGGCCCGATATGGACGGGTCAGGCCGGCTACTGTCAGGGCATGGGCGGGCGCTGCCCGGTCGGGCGATCCAGGGCCGACGGCGGTCGAGAGAAAACGGGCGGGACGCCGTCGGACATGCGCCGTCACACATGCGATGCGTGCCACCTCTGTCAGTCGATGGACAGCGCACGGCCTGCCAGGCCCGGCACGATCGGGCGCATGAGGTGTTTTCCAGGCCCAGGGTGTGTCCCGGGCCGTCGACCGACCAGCGACGTGCCGGCCCATGGTGGGACGTGACGGCGATCCGACACCCGGAGCGAGCAGCGGTCCAGTTCCCGGGACTGGTGAGGAACCGGTGTCCGAAAACATCAGAGGTAAGGCTTTGGGCACAACACTGCCACACCGGCCACAATCGTCTCCCATGACGACGCCGTTCCTCGGGGAGCTTCCCGGACAGCCGCCGAGCGGACCGGCAGGTGACCGGGCCGGCTGGAGCGACGCTCACGGGGCTCGCAGGACGAACGGTGTCGGCCATGCGGGTGCGGAGAAAGCCGGGGGCGCCGGGGTGGCCGGGGACGACGACGAGGACAGGGACGAGGACGGGGGCGAGGACAGGAGCGCCGCCGGGGAGGAGCCCGCCGGGGCTGGTCCGGACGACCCGCCGAGGCCGCCCGCCGCGGTGGAGCCGACCATCACCCTGCTCGAGGCGCTGTTCGCCCAGGCGTCGGCCGGTTTCGCCTTCTACGACACCCAGGGACGCTACCTGCGGGTCAACGACGTCCTGGCCAGGCTGAACGGGCGGGCGCCCAGCGAGCACGTCGGCCGCACCATGCCGGAGCTGCTCGGCGACGTCGGCCACGAGATGGACCGCCTGTTGCGGCGGGTGCTCACCACCGGTGAGCCGGTGGCCAACTTCGAGGTCAGCGCCGCCACCACCGCCGCGGGGCCGCCGCGGATCTGGACGATGAGCTGGTTTCCGGCCACGGACGCCCATGGCGTGCTGCTGGGTGCGGCGCTCGTCGCTACCGATGTCACCAGGATCAGCGACGCCCGCCACCAGCTGGCCCGCGGTGAGGCCCGGTACCGGGCGCTCGCGCAGGCCGGGGACACGGACGTGTTCCATGCCGGTGCCCGCGGCGCCCTGGACGTGGACATGCCGCGCTGGCGGGCCGTCACCGGCCAGAGCTTCCCGGAGATCGCCGGGGCGGGCTGGCTTGGCGGGGTGCACACCGAGGACCGTGACCGGGTCGCCGACGCCTGGCGCAAGGCTGTCGAGCAGCGCACCGTCTTCGACGCCGAGTTCCGTCTCGACGCCGCGGACGGGACGGAGCGGGTGCTCGTCATGCGGATCGTTCCTATTACTGAGGGTGATTATCCGCTTGAGTGGATCGGTGTCAGCCGTGACGTGACCGAGATCCGTGCTGCCGCGGCGGCACGCGACGCGCCGGCGGTCGACGGACCCAACACGGCGGACACAACAACTGGCGTGACCGGCACAACAGCTGGCGCGGCCGAACAGACCGAACAGATTCGCCTGGTCACGGCGGCATTGTCACGTGCTGTAAGCATCGACGAGGTCACCGCCGTGGTGCTCGACGCCGGCCGGCAGGTGCTGGGGGCGAACGGGCGGGGGATCGCACTGGTCGACGAGGTCGACAACTGTCTGCGCTTTCGATCGCTGCTCGGTTATCCCGCGCTCCTCGCCCAGGCATGGTCGGGGATCAGCCTGGAGGCGTCCCACCCGGTCGCGGAGGCGGTCCGCGGCGCCTCGCCGCTGTTCCTCCTCGACCGGGAGGAACTGACCGCGCGGTGGCCCGCGCCCGAGCAGGCCGCGATCCTGGCCGAGGCCGACGAGCACGCCTGGGCGATCCTGCCGCTGGCGACCGTCGACGCGCCGTTCGGCGTCCTGCTGTTCGGCTTCCGGGCCCGGCAGGCGTTCTCCGCGGCCGACCGCGCGTATCTGACCGCGCTCGCCGACCAGTGTGCCCGGGCGCTGGAACGCGCGACGCTGTTCGAGCGCGTCCTGGCCGAGGCCCGTTCCAGCCGCCGGGCGGAGGAGACCGCCCGTACCGCCGCGGCCGCGGCCCGGGAGGCCGGCCGTCGCCTTGAGCTGCTCGCCCGGGCGACCGGGGCGGTCGGCAGCGCGCTGGAGCCCGAGCGGGCCCTGCGGGCGCTCACCGACGTCGTCGTGGGCGAGCTGGCCGACTCGTGCGCGGTCTACCTGGTCGAGTCCGGGCCGGACAGGCCGGACCTACCAGTCAGGACGGACGGGCCGGACGGCCTGGGAGGAGCGCCCGCCGCCGGCCCGGCCGAGGCGCCGGTCCTGCGGCGGGCGGTCGTGTCGGTGCGCCCCGGTCTGACCCAGCTGCCGATGCCCCGGGCCCGGACGGGCCGGTGGCCGCGGGACAGCCCGGTCCATCTCGCCGCGCTCACCGGGCGTGGGCACATCGCTCCGTTGGCCGGCGCGCCCTGGCTGTCGTCCACCGACATGGCGCGCTGGATGCAGCATGTCGGCGCGCACACCCTCGCCGCCGTGCCGTTGATCCTGCGCGGCCAGGTGGCCGGTGTGGTCAGCCTGATGGCCGCCGGCGACCGGCCGCCGTACACCCAGGCCGACGTGGCCTTTCTCGAGGAGCTCGCGGCCCGCGCGGCGGTCGCGGTCGAGCACGCGGAGCTCTACCGGCGCAGCCGGGACACCGCGCTGACCCTGCAGCGCAGCCTGCTCCCACCGACCGTGGTCGAGCCGGAGGGTCTGGAGATCGCCGCCCGCTACGTGCCCGGGGTCGAGGACACCGAGGTCGGCGGGGACTGGTTCGACGTGATCGACCTCGGCGCGGGCCGGGTCGGTCTGGTCATCGGCGACGTCATGGGCCGCGGGGTCCGCGCCGCGGCGATCATGGGCCAGCTACGGACCGCGGTGCGGACCTGCGCACGCCTGGAGCTCTCCCCGTACGAGGTGCTGACCCTGCTCGACGGCGTGGTCAGCGAGATCGACGAAGGCCAGATCGCCACCTGCATCTACGGCGTCATCGAGCCGCACACGGGCCTGCTGACGCTGGCGAACGCGGGGCATCCGCCGCCGCTGGTGGTGGCCCCCGACGGCCTGGTGTCGCGGCTGTACATGGAGGTCGGCACCCCGCTCGGCCTCGGCCGCGGTGACGTCAAGGAGTACACCGTCCGCCTGCAGCGGGGGGCGTTGCTGGTCCTGTTCACCGACGGGCTGGTGGAAAGCCGGGAACGCGACATCGACGCCGGTGTCTCGGACCTGGCCGCCGTGCTCGCCCGGCAGGACGGCTCCCTGGGCAGACGGGCCGACCAGGCCCTGGAGGCCCTTGGCCGGGACGTCGGCCATGACGACGACGTGGCCCTGCTGCTGGTGGGGCTGCCCGACACCGACGCGGGCGGGGCGACCCGCTACGCCGACATCACGATCCCCGACGGGCCGGCCGGCCTCGGTGCGGCCCGGGGACGGGCCTGCGACCTGCTGACGACGTGGTCGGTGGACGCCGACACCGCCGACTCCGTCGTCCTGCTGATGTCGGAACTGGTCACCAACGCGCTGGTGCACGGTCGGTCCCCGCTGTCCGTGCGGCTGCGCCGGACCGGGTCCCGGGTGATCGTGGAGGTGTCCGACCGCGACCCGCGGCTGCCTCGGCGCCGGCACGCCGATTTCGACGACGAGGGCGGCCGCGGCCTCGAACTGGTCTCGCTCATCGCATCCCGCTGGGGGACCAGATCGGTCGGTGACGGCAAGGTCGTGTGGGCGGAGATAGCCGCGCCACCGCTTGAGACGGGCTGAGAAGTCGGTCACCTCCCGACGGACACACCATCCCGGCCGACTCCGCGCCGGGACGGGTCGCGTAACGTGAGGCCCGTGACAGACGTGGTGTTGCGCCTGGACTCGGTAACTGTTGTACGGGATGGCGCGACGCTCCTTTCCGACATCCACTGGACCGTTGCCGACGGTGAACGCTGGGTCATTCTCGGGCCGAACGGCGCCGGGAAGACAACCCTGCTCCAGGTTGCGGCGAGTCGGGTTTTCCCGACTCGAGGAACGGTCGATCTGCTCGGCGGTCGGCTTGGCGAGGTCGACGTGTTCGACCTGCGCAGCCGGGTGGGCCTGGCGAGTTCGGCGGTGGCGGACCTCCTGCCGGCCACCGAACGCGTCCTCGACGTGGTCATGACGGCCGCGTGGGCGGTGCTCGGGCGGGCCACCGAGAAATACACCGATGACGATCGCTGGCGGGCCCTTGAGCTGCTCGCCCAGGTCGGGTGCGGGAATCTCGCCGAACGGCGGTACGGCACCCTGTCCGAAGGCGAGCGCAAACGCGTCCAGATCGCGCGTGCGCTGATGACCGACCCCGAACTGCTGCTGATGGACGAACCGGCCGCCGGGCTCGATCTGGGGGCCCGTGAGGCCCTGCTGGTGCGGCTGACCAGGCTGGTCGCGGATCCGCTGTCGCCGGTGACCATCATGGTCAGCCACCACGTGGAGGAAATCCCGCCGGGTGTGACCCACGCGCTGCTCCTGCGCGCCGGCCGGGTGGTCGCGGCCGGGCCTGTCGAGACGGTCCTGACCGGTCCGACGCTGTCGGCGTGCTTCGGCATTCCCCTTGAGGTCGGTGCCGGTGCCGGCCGGTTTTCCGCGCGGCTGATGCCCGTCTTCCAGCATTCGGGGCGTACCGCGCCGTCCGTCTGAGCCGCCCGCTGGGCGGTTTCCACGGGTGGCTGTCTCCAGCGGCTGCTTCCAGCGGATGCGGCCGCGTTCTGACGGGTCTAGCGGGTGCGGTCGAGCAGCGCCCACAGCCACCCCGGCCCCGCTGTGGTCGCGCCCACAGCGTGGACACGGCCACGAAGCGCGCGATCCGCGGTGATGACGACAACGGCCCCACATTGCCGCCTGACCGCCTCGACAGCGGCCTCGACGACCGTGTCGTCGCCCGGTCCGGGGGCGTGGACGACAACGAGCCTGGCGGCCCGGTTCCCCGGGTCGCCGCCGCCGGGCCGCCCGCTCGCGGCGACCCCGGCCCGGGCCGGGCCTTCGAGTACCAGGACCACCTCGGTGGGCAGGTCCTCCCCGCCCGCGGCCCGCGGCGTGGAGGCCTCGAAGCCGGTCTGGCACAGCGCGGACAGGTGTTCGTGCAGGCGTAAGGCGGCCCCCGCGCGATCGCGCCACCATCCGTCCGGGCGGGCCCCTATCACATTTGCCGCATCGACGATCCATGTCCGCTCATCCACCGTGGCTCCCTGGGCTACTACCGGACCAGCTCTACTACCAGACCGTGAATCGGATGAGCGCGGCTGCGGCCCATACGTGGTGTATCGCATTCGCAGGTGCGGGATCCTTGATGCCGTTGCGTGGCGCTCACCGCCGCTGGCCAGACCGTGACGTCCTTGTCTGCGCCGACCACCGGCGTTTCGGATCGGAAGTCGTGATTCGGCGACAACTCATGATCAAAATTTATCCTGACGGTGGCCTCCAGCGCTTTGGCTAGACGTGACTCACGTCTACCTGAGGGGTGTTGTGTGGTGTCGATGACGCTGCGGACGGCATGTCGCAGGCGATGGCGGTCGCGCGTGTCCGAACCAGCCGTTACAGTTCTTCCTGATGACGTGGTAATACTAGTCTCGAAGAGTTCCGCGGTTCGCTGACCTGAAGGAGAGAAGCATGGCGCAGAAGACCATCGTGTCGTTGATTGACGATCTCGATGGACACGAGGCTGATGAGACTGTTCGGTTCGGGCTGGACGGCGCTTCGTACGAGATCGATCTGTCCGAGAAGAACGCCACCAAGCTGCGCGAGTCGTTGGCTCCGTTCGTTGGGGCGGCGCGTCGCTCGGGTGGCCGGGCAACTGCCGCCCGCCGTGGGCAGCGTGGCGCTTCTCGTCGTACCGGCGGCACTGACCGTACCGCCGACATTCGTGAGTGGGCGCGAGCCAACGGTTACACGGTCAGTGACCGTGGTCGTATCGCCTCCAACATCGTCGAGGCGTACGACAAGGCTCACTGAGCGGCTCTCGGTCGCATTCGTCCAGTTGCCCGAATCCCACGCGGTCACAACTGTTTTCGCGTGGTCGCGGGCCTGCGGGGTCGGTTGCGACCGAGCGCTGGACCATGACGCGGGGGGTCAGTCGTACGGCGATGCCGGCGCGGAGCGGCCGGGCCTCTGGTTGGTGCCACTTATGGCCAATTTGGGGCATGTGGCAGTGCTGTTTTCTGGGCGACAGGTTGTCGGGCCCGCAACCTGTCGCCCAGGTCATGTCCGGGCTCAGGCGCCGCGCTGCCGGGCCATCCAGTTTTCCACCTCACCCCGGACGCGGGGAAGCGCGGCCGACAGGTTGCGGTGGCCCTCGGTGGTGACGAGAATGTCATCCTCAATCCGCACCCCGATCCCGCGCAGCTCCGGCGGCACCGTAATGTCGTTGGGCTGGAAGTACAGACCCGGCTCAACCGTGAGCACCATCCCGGCCGTGAGTGGGCCGTCGCGGTAAGCTTCGTCGCGGGCGTGGGCGCAGTCGTGGACGTCGAGACCCAACATGTGTGACGTGGAGTGCAGGGTATACCTGCGATGCAGCCCCGCGTTCGGCGCTTCGGGGTCTTCCGCGAGGGACTCCTCGACGCTGACCGGGAGCAGCCCCCAGTCGTGCAGCGCCTCGGCTATCACCCGCATTGCCGCCCGGTGCGGATCGAGGAACTGTGCGCCCGGTCGCACCGCTTCGATTCCGGCCTGCTGGGCCGCGAGGACCACGTCGTACACCTGACGCTGCACGTCGCTGAAATGTCCGTCCACGGGAAGCGTGCGTGTGATGTCGGCGGTGTAAAGCGAGCGGGACTCCACACCCATGTCGAGCAGCGCGAGGTCGCCGGGCCGTACCGGCCCGTCGTCACGGACCCAGTGCAGGGTGGTGGCGTGGTGGCCGCAGGCGACGATGGAGCCGTACCCGACATCGTTGCCGTCGACCCGGGCACGGCGCCAGAACGTGCCCTCCAGCCACCGTTCGCCGTTGGGCAACGTCATCGCATGGTCCATCTCACGCACACATTCGGAAAAGCCCAGGACGGTGGCGGCGATCGCCTGCTCCAGCAGAGCGGTTTCGTGCTCGTCCTTGACCAGCCGCAGCTCGGAAAGGGCCTGGGCCAGCTCCGTGTCCCGGTCGGTCCCAGCGGGGGTGGACCCTCCCCGGCCGGTGGGCGTGTACGGCAGGACCGCGCGGTCCACCTGTTCGTCCTGGCCGCGTATCACCCGGGTCGTCGCTGGTGACAGCCGGGCCAGCGCGTCGGCGAGTTCGTCGAGCGGACGGCAGGTGATCTCGAGAGCGGCCGACGTCTCCCGTACCCCCGCGCGTGGTCCCACCCACAGTTCGCCGTAGCGCCGGTCGGTGTAGAAGGCCGGTGTGGAACGGTCCGAGCGGTCGGCGACGTACAGGACGGCGTCGTGGTCGCCACCGGGGTTCGGATGCAGAATCACCACGGCGTCCGGCTCGTGACAACCGGTCAGCCAGAAGAAATCACTGCCCGGCCGGAACGGGTAATCGGTGTCATTCGCCCGTACCTTGAACCCGCCACTGGGCACCACCAGCGTCTCGGCCGGGAATCGTGAGCTCAGCAGCGCGCGTCGCTTGGCCGCGTACTGTGCCACATCGTCACAGGCCGGTGCCATCTCGGCGGTGGGCGCCCAGCCGGTGGCCATGAATCGGCGGAAGGCGGATGGTGGCTGCTGGTCGTGGCTGGCCTGTCCCGTCGGCGAAGCGGGCCCGCTGACGGAACCGGTGCTGGAACCGGTGTCGGAACCAGCGCTGGATGACGTGACAGCCGGCTGTTCGGATCCGCCGGTAAGCTGCTCGGATCTGTCGGTAGAAGGCGGGGAAGCACTCGGGCGCGTACTCATGGTTCCAACGGTAGGCTGCGGCGGTCCGTGGCGGGTAGCGTCCCAGGAGTGCCTATGTCACCGGGTCCCATGGATGGTCTTCTTGTCGTCGATCTCACCCGGGTATTGGCCGGGCCGTTGTCCACGCTGATGCTCGCCGATCTCGGAGCGAGGGTCATCAAGGTGGAACGTCCCGGTCACGGGGATGACTCCCGCTCCTACGGTCCGTTCATGGACGGCCGGTCACTCTACTTCGCCCGGGTGAACCGCGGCAAACAGTCGATCGCGCTCGATCTGAAGGATCCGGACGACCACGCGACGTTACTTTCCATCATCGACCGTGCCGATGTGCTGGTGGAGAACTTCCGGCCCGGTGTGATGGACCGGCTCGGTCTCGACTGGGACACGTTGTCGCAACGTAATCCCCGACTGGTTTACGTGAGCATCTCCGGCTTCGGGCGGACCGGCCCGTGGCGAAACCGGCCGGCCTACGACGCGGTCGTACAGGCGGCCACCGGGATTATGTCGATCACCGGGTCACCGGACAGCGACCCGGTGAAGCCCGGCGTCCCGATCGCGGACCTTGCGGCCGGTCTGTATGCTTTCGGCGCGATCGGGGCCGCATTGTACGGGCGGCTGTCCACCGGCCGCGGTACCCATATCGACATAGGCATGTTCGACGCCACACTGTCGTTGCTCGAAGGCGCGGCCCTGTCCTATCTGGCGACCGGCGACACGCCGCCGCGCATCGGCAACGCACATTACTCGATCGCGCCGTTCGACACGTTCGCCTGCGCGGACCGCAGCATTGTGATCTGTGCCGCGAACGACAGCCTCTTCGCCGGGCTGTGCCGTGCGTTGGACCGTCCGGATCTCGGCGCGGATCCGCGGTTCGTCACCAACAGTGCCCGGCTCGCGGCCCGGGACGCGTTCAAACAGGAAGCGGAGCGGACTCTTCGTGCCCGACCGGCTGCGTATTGGCTGAAAGCGCTGGGTACGGCGGGCATACCCTGTGGCCTCATCAACAACGTGGCGGAGGCGGTCTCCTCCGAACAGGCTGTTTTTCGCGACATGGTGGTCGACGCCGGGGGCCTTCCGCTGCCTGGGAATCCGGTGAAGATGGCGGACTGGCCGCAGACCTCCCAGCGGCCGCCAGAACCAAGGCTCGACGCGGACGGCCCCGCGATCCGGGCCGAGTTCGGTTGACCCGGCGATGCGCCGGTGACGACTGTGGAAGTCGTGGGCGCGACAGCACGAACTGGGAACATTCCGGCGGCCACCGGACGTCGACAGGGATGGCGAGCGGTGGGGTGGACGAGGGGACGTGGTCATGACGTGGCCTCCGGACGGGCCCGGACGAGCTGGGCGGCCTGGGCGGCCCGAGAACCGGTGGCCCCCCGGCGGGGCCCCGGCTGGCAGCAGCCACCACAGCCAGGGCAGCGCCAGCCGCCACCACAGCCCGGCTGGCAGCAGCCGCCACAACCACCGTTTCAGCCGCCGTTCCAACCAGCACAGCCACCGCCCGGGCCGTTACCGTCCCGATGGTCCACCGGACGCCGCCTGGTCACCGGTGTGGCGGCGCTGGTGTCCGTCCTCGTGCTGGCTGTCTCCGGCGGGGGTTGGCTGGCCCTGCGGTACTACGACAACAAGGTCACCCATGTTTCGCTGACCTTCCCCGACACCGGCCAGCGGCCGGACGGGGCCGGCGGCGCTACCCGCAACATCCTGCTCGTCGGCTCGGACAGCCGTACCGGTACGGCCGGGGAGTTCGGTGAGGTCGAGGGGCAGCGGTCGGACACCACGATCATCGCCCATCTGGACGCGGACGGCTCCACCACGCTCGCCTCGTTCCCCCGGGACCTGTGGGTGACGATCCCCGCCTACACCGACTCCGCCGGCCGCTCCCACAAGGCGCAGCAGTCCAAGCTCAACGCCGCGTTCGCGCTGGGCGGGCCGTCCCTGCTGGTACGGACCATCGAGACGCTGACAAAGATCCGCATCGACCACTACCTACAGATCGACTTCGTCGGCTTTCAGCGGATGACGGACGCCCTCGGCGGGGTGACCGTGTGCGTGAAAGCGCTGCCGGGCGGGAGCCGGAGCAACCTCGACGACAAGATGTCGGGCTGGCACGGCCACGTCGGCGACAACACGGTCAACGGCGAGCAGGCACTGGCCTTCGTCCGCCAGCGGTACGGCCTGCCCGAGGGCGACCTCGACCGGATCCGGCGTCAACAGCAGTTCATCGGCGTGATCTTCCGGTCGGCTACCAGCACCTCGACCCTGGTCAACCCGGTCCGACTGACGTCCCTGCTGGACGCGGCCACCTCGTCCGTGACCGTCGACGCCGGCACCTCCCTGACCGACCTGCAGCCGCTCGCGGTCCGGCTGCGCGGCGTGGGCAGCGGGGGTGTCCGCTTCGAGACCGTCCCGGCGTCACCCGGTCAGGCTGGCGGCCAGTCGGTGCTGCGCACCGACCCGGACAAGCTGGCGGCCTTCCTGGCGGACCTCTCCGGCCGGCGGCAGTCCGCCGCGCGCGCCGCGGGCCGGCCGGCCATCACCCTGGTGGCCGCCACGACCGCGGTGGCCGGGGCGGCCGACGCCACCGCGGGATCGTGCACCTACTGAACCGCTGGCCGCCGCTGGTGGGGAGGTAGGCCGCTGTCCGCCGGCGGCGGGGTGTGGCCGCTGTGCTCGTCGATGGCGGCGTTCAGTTCGGCGCCGAGCAGCACGGCCAGCGCCGTGATGTAGAAGAACAGCAGCGCGGCCACGGGCGCCGCCACCGAGCCGTAGATCAGTTCGTGGTCGATGACCGTTCCCAGGTACAGCCGCAGCAGGTAGCTGCCGACGTTCCAGACCACCATGGCCAGCAGGGCGCCGGGCAGCGCCCGCCGCCACGGACGCCGGGACGGTAGTGACAGGTGGTACAGCGAGGTCAGCATCGTCAGGGAGAGGAGCGCGACCACCGGCCAGAACAGGACCGTCAGCAGCCAGTCGACAAGATGGTGACGGTCGGCGTCGAGCAGTTCTGAGATCAGGTCTGGTCCGAGGACGAGCGCGGGCAGCAGGATCACACCGCTGACCACCTGGGCCAGGTACAGTCGCAGTGCCAGTAGCCGGCTGCGTACGGCCGATCGCAGTCGGCGCTGACCGTAGGCGATTGTGATGGTGTTGACGTAGGTCGCCATGGCCGACGACCCGGTCCACAGTGACAGCAGGAAGCCGATCGAGATCACGTCAGGGCGCCCGTGGGTGAGGATCTCGTTGATCGTGGGGCGGACCACGTCGTCGACGACCGAGGGTGTGAGCAGGTCGTTGGCGGTGTTCAGCAGGCTCTGACGGACGCTGTCGACGGCGTCCGCGCCGACCGCGTCCCCGACGTAGCCGATGGTGCCGAGGATCGCCAGTAGTAACGGAGGCAGCGACAGCAGCTGCCAGAAGCCGGCCTCGGCCGCGAGGCCAAGCACGCGGTCGCGCCAGGCGCGAGCGGCGGTCCGGCGGGCAAGGGTGAAAACACGCATCGACACTCGTCTGAGCAGGGTGGTCACCGCTCTCGGAGCCCGGGCCTGCGACGGTGATGCGGGGCCTGACGGTGGCACAAGGCCTGGTAGCGCGGCAGAAGCAGGATGCCTCAGATCAGCGGACCGCGACGTATCGGACGCGGAACCAGGCGTCTGGAGCACCGCGGATAGCAACCTGTTCGCCAACCACACTGGACCAACGGTACGGCCTCGGGTTCACGGCGGTTCCGGCGGTCGCCGATTGGCCCGGAACCGGGCCGGTCGGCCGCTGTCGATGTCACCGGTCGTACCGGTGTAGATACACCAGCCGTACTGGGGCATGGATAGCGGAGGCATGCCGCCGGTCGACGCGCCATGCCTCCGAGCCACATCAAAATGCCCCCGCTGACAACGTGTGATCGTGTCCGCGGGGGTCACCGGGCCGATGCCCGCCGCCGGATGGCGGCGGTCAGGGGGAGACTGTCAGTTTGTCGGTTTCGTCATGGTATTCGACGGCCACGGCTCGTAGCTTCGAGTCGTAGGACTTGGCATGGTGCCGGCAGAACAGCAGTTCGCCGCCACCGGGAAGCACGACCCGCACGTACGCCTGCGCGCCGCACCGGTCGCACCGGTCGAGGTTGGTCAGCGTCGGTCTGGTAGTGGTTCCAGTCACACCATCTTCAACAGTCTTCGTCGGGATTTGGTTCCGCCCGGCGGTGTGACGGTTCCCTCAGGTCCCTCGCGGCCGTCGACGACGGAGGTCAGGTCGGGACGCGGCGGGAGTCGTGATGATCACGGACGGCGTGCGCCGAAGACGATGTCGTCCCAGGCCGGTACGGACTTGCGGTTCTTGCGGCCGCCGGAACCGCGTTCCGTCGTTCGGCCGGCGGTACCCGTACGCCCGCCCCGTGGGGTCGAGGACGTCCGTGCGGCGGGGTCGGCCTGCCCGGCGGTGTCATCGGCGGTGTCGGTGCTGCCAGCGGTGTCGGCGCCGCCAGCGGCGTTGGCGGCACCGACAGCATCAGCGATACCGGCCGTGGCAATCTTGGCCGCGTCGGCGAGGTCGGCGAGGTCGGCGAGTTTGGCCGTGTCGGCGAGATCGGCCATGTCAGCGAGGTCGGCGAGGTCGGTGCTGCCGGCGGCGACCGTTGCCGGCTCGGGAGCCGCCGTGGCCGGTGGATGCGCGGTGGGCGCGGTGGGCACCGGATGCGGGTGGACGGCTGGTGCCTCGGTACGGGCCGTCGACCGGGGCAGCCCATGGGTCCGCCCCCTGGCCGCGGCCGGCTGGATCGGGGTGGGCACCGGCACGGCCGCCACCGCGGGCAGCGACGCCGGCAGCGAGGCGTTGTCCACCGGCTGCGGGGGCAGCGGCACCTCGTACACGGCGGCGGACTCCTGGACCAGCGTCAGCGCGGGGGCGGCCGGACGCGCGAAGACCGGTTGCGGGGGTGGTGGCGGGGCTGCGGGCTCGGCC